>CANKWX010000002.1 GCA_947487165.1 Burkholderiales bacterium | reverse complement strand
GATCGCCTGCGCCATGTCTTTGCCTCGCTCTACAACGACAGGGCGATTTCCTATCGGGTCCACAAGGGCTTCGCGCATGCCGATGTGGCGCTGTCGGTTGGCGTGCAGCGCATGGTGCGCAGCGATCTCGGCGCCTCGGGCGTGATGTTCACCATCGACACCGAGTCGGGTTTTCCGGATGCCGTTCTGATCACCAGTGCCTGGGGTCTGGGCGAGACCGTGGTCCAGGGCGCGGTCAATCCCGACGAGTTCTATGTGCATAAACCGATGCTTGCGGCCGGCAAGCTGCCGATCATCCGGCGCCAGCTTGGCTCCAAACTGGTCAAGATGGAGTTCGGCAATCTGTCTGCAGACGGGCAAGGGCAGGGTCCTGCGGTCCGGATCGTCGATACCCCTGTCGAATTGCGCACCCGCTATTCGCTCACCGACGATGAAGTGATCGAGTTGGCCCGCTATGCGGTGATCATCGAGAAGCACTATGGCCGTCCGATGGATATCGAATGGGGCCGCGACGGTCTCGACGGCAAGCTTTACATCCTGCAGGCTCGACCCGAGACGGTGAAGTCAATGGCCGCCGAGGGGCGACAACTGAAGTTCCGCCTCAAATCGACCTCGGATGTGCTGGTGAGTGGCCGTGCGATCGGCCAGAAGGTCGGTGCCGGCCCGGTGCGGGTGGTCGGCGATGCCAGCGAGATGGCACGGGTCCAGCCCGGCGATGTGCTGGTCACCGACATGACCGATCCCAACTGGGAGCCGGTGATGAAGCGCGCCTCGGCGATTGTCACCAATCGGGGCGGAAGAACCTGCCACGCGGCGATCATCGCGCGCGAGCTTGGCATTCCGGCGGTCGTGGGCTGCGGTGACGCCACCGACCGCCTGGGCGACGGCGCGCTGGTGACGGTGTCGTGTGCCGAGGGCGATACCGGTTTTGTCTACGACGGCATGCTCGAGACCGAGATCACCGAGTTGAGCACCTCGGCGCAGCCCGACATCGGCCTGAAGATCATGATGAACGTCGGCAACCCGCAGCTCGCCTTCGAGTTTGCCCAGTTGCCCAGCCATGGCGTGGGGCTGGCGCGCCTCGAATTCATCATCAATAACAACATTGGCGTCCATCCCAAGGCTATCCTCGACTATCCGAATGTCGACCCGAACCTGAAAAAGGCGGTCGAGAGCATCGCCCGCGGTCATTCCAGCCCGCGCGCCTTCTATGTAGACAAGCTTTCCGAGGGTATCGCCACGATTGCCGCCGCGTTCTGGCCACGCACGGTCATCGTCCGGCTCTCCGATTTCAAGTCCAACGAGTACCGCAAGCTGATCGGTGGCTCGAGGTATGAGCCCGAAGAAGAGAACCCGATGCTCGGCTTTCGGGGGGCGTCGCGCTATGTCTCGAAAGACTTCGCCGAGTGCTTCGAGATGGAATGCCGCGCCATGAAAAGGGTGCGTGAAGTCATGGGGCTGACCAATGTCGAGCTGATGGTGCCTTTCGTGCGCACCGTGGGCGAAGCCGAGAAAGTGGTCAAACTGCTGGCGCTCAATGGCCTCAAGCGGGGCGAGGGTGGCAACCCCGACGGCAGCGGCGGCTTGCGCATCATCATGATGTGCGAGATTCCGTCCAACGCCATCCTGGCCGAGCAGTTTCTCGAACACTTCGACGGTTTTTCGATCGGCTCCAACGATCTCACGCAGCTGACCCTCGGGCTCGACCGCGATTCGGGTCTGGTGGCCGAGGGCTTCGATGAGCGCGATCCGGCGGTCAAGGCCCTCCTCGAACGCGCGATCAAGGCGTGTTTGCAGGCGGGCAAATACGTCGGCATCTGCGGCCAGGGCCCATCCGATCATCCGGATCTGGCCGAATGGCTGATGGATCAGGGTATCGCCTCGATCTCGCTCAATCCTGACACCGTGATCGATACCTGGCGCATGCTTGCCGAGCGCCGCGCGGCCGGCTAAGGCCCCGGCGCGGCACGATTCGGGTGGACGTCCACCCGAATCGGTTCAGCGACGTGTGGAGCAGGGCCCGGCGATCTGCTTGCCGCCGACAATCAGATTCGCATCTGGTCCGCGAATAATCAGGATTGCATTGCCCTGGGTATAGCGCTGGCCCGATCCGGCGGTCTGCTGGGCGAGCAACCAGCTGTCTGTGCGCAGGCGAACCACGGCCTGTCCACCGCCAACCGCAACCTGCATCGGTGAGCCTCCCGGGCAATCGTAGCTGTTCAGTCGCCAATCCGGGTCGCGTGCGAAGACCATCGTTGCGGCCTCCTCGGTGCGCAGTTCGAGCAATCCGCGCACCAGTGCGGCCGATCTGACCTGTCCGAGCTGACGACCAAAGCGTGTCGCCTCTGATCCGGGCGGGCAGGCCATGCGGGTGGTGGCCAGCGGGCCGATCCTCAGCGAACTGCCGTCCTGTCGCCAGCTTGAGCTGCCTCGATTGCAGTCGATTTGCGCGGCCAGTTGCCCGCCATCAAGAAACTCGAGGTTGAAACTGCCGGGATCCGCCGGTGCGGCAAATTCGCCCGTGCCGATCGTTCCGAGCCAGTACCAGCTTGAGGCAGCAAGCGACGGTCCGACGGCGGCCGGCTTGGTGCCGGCAGCAGGGGCTGGTCCGGGCGAGCTGCCCTCACCGATTGCACCGGGTGGCGCAAGCTCGACCGGCTTTGGCAGAGAACCCGGCTGCCCGAGCGGCACCTGAGGGGTGGCGCATCCGGCAATCAGAAATGCCCCGATCAGGGCAGACGCAATCATCCGTCCTGCGCGCGGTTTGCTCGCTGACATCTGTTGTCTCCAAATTGAAAAAGGCGCCGAATCCGGCGCCTTCAGTTGTTTCGGGGCCAACCTGTCGGCCGGCCCCTCTGTCATGACTGCCGTTGCCGATCAGCGAACGACCATCATCATTTCACGCTTGCCGCCCTTGTAGGTATAGAAGGTCAGCGCACCGTTGAGAATGTCGCCTTTCGAGTCGAAGGCGATCTTGCCGGTCACGCCGTCATAGCTGACCTTGGACAGCGCAGGCAGATACTTCTTCGGATCGGCCGAGTTGGCGTTTTGCATGGCGGTTGCCATCGCCATCGTCGCGTCATAGACATAGGGTGCATAGATTTGCACGTCAGTGCCGGTGCGCTTCTTGAAGCTGGCTTTCCAGGCGTCGAGTGCTGCTGCCTTGTCCGGGCTGACACCGCCGGCTTCCGCGCAGATCACCTGTCCGTCGCCCATGCCGTCGCCGGCAAGCTTGATCAGTTCGCTTGAGCAGATACCGTCACCGCCCATGAATTTGGCGTCGATGCCCAGCTGCTTCATCTGGCGCAGCATCGGGCCTGCCACCGCGTCCATGCCGCCATAAAAGACCACGTCGGGCTTCGCACCCTTGAGCTTGGTCAGGATGGCGTTGAAGTCGGTGGCCTTGTCGTTGGTGAATTCACGACCCACCACTTTGCCACCGGCTGCCTTGACCGATTTCTCGAACTCGTCTGCCACGCCCTGACCATAGGCTGTGCGGTCGTCGATGATGGCGATGCTCTTGGCCTTCAGATCTTTGACTGCATAGCGACCCATGACGCCGCCGAGCTGGCCATCATTGGCGACCACGCGAAACGCGGTCTTGAAACCCTGCATGGTGTACTTGGGGTTGGTGGCCGACGGCGAGATCTGGACGATGCCGGCGTCGTGATAGATCTTGGAAGCCGGGATGGTGGTGCCCGAATTCAGGTGACCGATCACGCCATTGACCTTGGCATCAACCAGTTTGGTGGCAGCGGCCGTGCCCTGCTTGGGATCGGCACCGTCGTCTTCGGCGATCAGTTCGAACTTGACGGTCTGGCCGCCGATCTTGATGCCCTTCGCGTTGAGGTCTTCGATGGCCAGTTTGGCGCCGAGTTCGTTGTCTTTGCCCAGGTGCGCAATCGCGCCGGTGAGCGGGCCGACATGGCCGATCTTGACCACAAGCTGAGCCGAAGCCGGTGCCGACAAGCTCACAAATGCAGTGGTAACAGCCATGCCTAATACGGTCTTGACAAGCTTCATTGAATCATTCTCCAGGGGTGGGATCAGTAAGGTGACGGGCCGGGCAAGTCGAACGCAAGAACTGTGACACGGTCAAAAACATCGTTCGATTGACCGCAAAGGTTACCAGCAGCCCTTCGTCGATTGCCACTGCTATTTGCAGCGGGTCTGTCTGCTCGCGACATCGCTGCCAGGACGCCGGTACAAGGCCCTGATTGACCTGCGCATCAACCCTTGAGATCCTTGGGAGCTATGTCGATTCAATACTGGTGGTGGTTGCTGGCGCTGGGCCTGGGGATCCTTGAACTGGTCACCGGCACCTTCTACCTGCTTGTCATCGCCTGCGGCTGCGTGGCTGCAGGTGTCGCAGCGTCCCTCAACGGCCCGCTCTGGCTGCAGTGCCTGACAGCGGCGGCGATCAGTCTGGCAGGGGCCGCCTGGGTGCGGCGTTCGCGTACCGGCGCGCCCTCCCGGCTGCCGGCCGGGCGCAACGCCGATGTCCTCGCCGACATCGGCGAACGGGTTCAGGTCGATGCCTGGGATGCCAATGGCCTGGCCCGCGTCCAGTATCGCGGTACACAATGGACCGCCCGAATCGCCAGCGGACAGACGCCGGAGACGGGTGAGTTCGTCATTCAAGAGGTCGTGGGCAACCAGCTGGTGCTCAGCCGCCATTGATAGCGGCGCGCAAAGCCGACACTACCCGGCGGTGACGATTGCCGGCCATCAAGCAAGAGAGGAATGAATGATCGGAAGCAGTGTCATCGCCGCAGTGGTCCTGGTCCTGGCCGTGGTGGTCATCATCCAGATGCTCAAGGTCGTGCCGCAGCAGCATGCCTGGGTGGTCGAACGGCTGGGCAAATACCATCGCACGCTGACGCCTGGTCTGTCGTTCGTGGTGCCCTTCATCGACCGGGTGGCCTACAAGCATCTGCTCAAGGAAATCCCGATGGATGTCCCGAGCCAGGTCTGCATCACCAAGGACAACACCCAGCTGACCGTCGACGGTGTGCTCTATTTTCAGGTCACTGATCCCACCCGTGCCTCTTACGGCTCATCCAATTTCATCGTGGCGATCACCCAGCTTTCGCAGACCACGCTGCGCTCGGTGATTGGCCGACTGGAGCTTGATCGAACCTTCGAGGAGCGCGATTTCATCAACAGCAGCGTGGTCTCGGCGCTTGATGAGGCGGCGATGAGCTGGGGCGTGAAGGTGCTTCGCTACGAGATCAAGGACCTCACGCCGCCGGCCGAGATCCTGCGCTCGATGCAGGCGCAGATCACCGCCGAGCGCGAAAAGCGCGCCCTGATCGCTGCATCGGAAGGCCGCAAGCAGGAGCAGATCAATATCGCAACCGGCGAGCGCGAAGCCTCGATTCAGCGCTCAGAGGGTGACAAGCAGGCTGAGATCAACAGAGCGCAGGGTCAGGCTGCAGCGATTTTGTCGGTGGCTGGCGCAACCGCGGCGGCGCTCGAGCGCATTGCCCAGGCCATTGAGCGTCCGGGCGGCATGAATGCGGTCAACCTCAAGATCGCCGAGCAGTATGTCCAGGCTTTCGGCGAGCTGGCGCGCCAGGGCAATACCCTGATCGTGCCGGCCAATCTGGCCGATATGTCATCGCTGATTGCCAGCGCGATGACGGTCGTGAAGCAGCCGGTGGCCGGGACGCCTGCGGTGCGTCCGCCGGCCTGAGCACCTCAGCCTGAAACCCGGGTACCGCTCTTCACGATGCGCTGCTTTTCGCGCTGCCACTCGCGTTCGCGCTCGGCGTCGCGTTTGTCGTATTGCTTCTTGCCCTTGGCAAGCCCGACTTCAAGCTTGATCCGCCCGCCCTTGTAATGCAGGTCAAGTGGTACCAGCGTGAAGCCGGCGCGCTCAACCTTGCCGATCAGCTTTGCGATCTCGTGTCCATGCATCAGCAGCTTGCGGGTGCGGGTGGGGTCGGGGTTGACATGGGTCGATGCGGCAGTCAGCGGCGAGATGTGCGCGCCTAGCAGAGCCAGCTCTGCACCGCGCACGATGACATAGGCCTCTTTGAGGTGGGCTCGGCCGGCGCGGATGGCTTTGACCTCCCAGCCCTCCAGAACCAGCCCTGCCTCGAACTTCTCCTCGATGAAGAAATCGTGGAAGGCCTTGCGATTGTCGACAATGCTCATGGTGTGCCGTCATGACGACGGCCGGGTAGAATTCGGTCGAGTCTAGCAGCCCGCCCCGGCCTGCGTCAGTCAAGCCCAACCCAGAGCCTCGCATGCCGCTGGTCAACAAGTCGGTTCTCGTTCCCTATGGTGCTGCGCGCATGTTCGAGCTGGTCGAGCGCGTCGAGGACTATCCGCTTTTTTTGCCTTGGTGCGGCGGCGCGCAGATCCATGAGCGCACCGACGATTCCATGGTGGCCACGCTGCGAATCGACTATCTCGGGCTGCGCCAGTCGTTTACCACCGAGAACCGCCAGGTCCGCGACCAGCGCATCAGCATGACGCTGCGCGATGGGCCTTTCTCGAAGCTCGATGGCCGTTGGCTGTTCACGCCCTTACGGGCCGACGCCTGCAAAATTGAGTTTTCGCTTGATTATGTCTTTGCCGGCGCGCTGCTGTCGCGCGCCTTGTCCCCGGTATTCGACCAGATTGCCGGCAGTTTCGTCGACGCCTTTGTGCGGCGGGCTGAAAGCTTGTATGGCTGAGGCGCCTGAGTCGGCATCCGTGGGGCGATTGTCGATCGAGGTGGTCTGGATCGGGGTCGATCCGCCCTTGCGCATTGCACTGGATGTTGATGGCGGCACGACGGTGGCGCAGGCCTTGGCTCTCAGCGGGGTGGCACGGCTGATTGGCGATTGCTCGATCAGTGGGTCGTCAGACGAAGCAGGCCTGCCGTGGGAAGGCGATTCAATTGGCGTGGCCTGCTACGGTCGTCGGGTGGCGCTCACCGACCCCTTGCACGATGGTGATCGGATCGAACTGTTGCCCCGGGTGATCGTCGATCCGAAAATCGCCCGACAGCGCAGGGCAGATCATCGCAGGCGCCTTGCCGGCGAGAGGCGCTGGACGCCCGATCGCGCGGTCTAGGCCTGGCCGCCTAACTCTTGCAGGCGGCCTTGATCACGTTGCGGGCCTGATCAGCCCGAGCGGCACGCTGGGCATCATCAAGAACTTCGCGCTCGCCCTTGCTGTTGAACTCCACCAGGCGAATGCCGCTGTCGGCCGCCGCGAGATTCGAGCGTGCAACCGCACATTGCTCGGCCAACTCGCGGTCGCGATTTGCCGCTTCTGCGGTCTTGCGCTCGGCGGCGGCTTTGTCTGCGGCGCGCTTGCGCGATTCGAGCTCGCGATCAGCCGGCGTCAGTGCAGCCGCCTTGTTGACCGACGCCGGTTGGTCCTGTGCGACCGCTTGTTGCGCCGAGCCACCCGGTCCGATAGTTGCTACCGCAGGGGCCTGCCGCACGGGTGCATCGAGCACCGCGCTGGGCGCGACCGAAACGGGAGGTGGCAAGTCGGAGTACACCGTTCGACCATTGGCATCGCGCCATTTGTATTGCGCAGTTGCGTCGGCGGCGGCGAGAGCCAGCAAAAGGATCGAAAGAAGGTGACGCGACAGCATGACGCCTGAACCTTGAAGTCAGACCGGGTGGTGTTCGCAGCCTATGTCCAGGACGCGCTGAACCCGCAGGTGTGCCGACCGGCGGAAACCAGCTCCGGCCGGACGGAGTCGGTATAATTCATTTTTGAGCCGTGAGGCGCCAATGCGACTTGCCAAGAAAGCGCTGACCTTCGACGACGTCCTGCTCGTTCCCGCCTTTTCCGACGTCCTTCCCCGTGATACCTCGCTGTCGACCCGACTGACCCGGGGCATCACGCTGAACATTCCGCTGGTGTCCGCTGCCATGGACACCGTCACCGAAGCGAGGCTTGCCATCGCCATCGCCCAGGAAGGCGGAATCGGCATCGTCCACAAGAATTTTTCTCCCGCCGAGCAGGCGCGCGAGGTCGCACGAGTCAAGCGATTCGAGGCAGGTATTGTCCGTGATCCGATTACCGTTACGCCCGATATGCCGGTGCGTGAGGTGCTCGAGATCACGCGTCAGCATCGCATCTCCGGCTTGCCGGTGGTCGTCGGCAAGCAGGTGGTCGGTATCGTCACCAACCGCGACCTCAGGTTTGAAACACGCCTGGACGAACCGGTGTCATCCATCATGACGCCGCGTGAGCGGCTCGTGACCGTGAGCGAGGGTGCGCCCCTCGAAGAAGCCAAAGAGCTGATGCATCAGCATCGCCTTGAACGCGTGCTGGTGGTCGATGCCGCGTTTGCGCTGCGCGGTCTCATCACCGTCAAGGACATCCTCAAATCCACCGAGCATCCCAATGCCAGCAAGGATGAGTTCGGCAAGCTGCGGGTGGGTGCAGCGGTTGGCGTCGGTCCCGATTCGGATGAGCGGATCGAGCTGCTGGTCAAGGCCGGGGTCGATGTCATTGTGGTCGATACCGCGCATGGGCATTCGGCAGGCGTGCTCGATCGGGTGCGCTGGATCAAGCGCAACTATTCGCAGGTGGAAGTGATCGGCGGCAATATCGCTACCGCCGAGGCGGCCAGAGCGCTTGCCGAAGCCGGGGCCGACGGCGTCAAGGTCGGCATCGGCCCGGGGTCGATCTGCACCACCCGCATTGTCGCGGGCGTCGGTGTACCGCAGATCAGCGCCATCAGTGATGTTGCCGATGCGCTCGCCGGCAGCGGCATTCCGCTGATTGCAGACGGTGGCGTGCGCTACTCGGGTGACGTGGCGAAAGCCCTGGCAGCAGGTGCCTACAGCGTGATGATGGGCTCGATGCTCGCAGGCACCGAAGAGGCGCCGGGCGAGGTCATCCTCTATCAGGGTCGCTCCTACAAGAGCTATCGCGGCATGGGTTCTCTGGGTGCGATGGCCGATGGTGCGGCCGATCGGTATTTTCAGGACTCCACGGCCAACGTCGACAAGCTGGTGCCCGAGGGCATCGAGGGCCGCGTGCCTTACAAAGGCTCGGTCCTGTCGATTTTGTATCAGCTGTGCGGTGGTGTGCGCGCAAGCATGGGCTATTGCGGTTGCCGCACGGTCGATGAGATGCGCACCCGTCCGAGCTTTGTCGAGATCACGTCGGCCGGCATGCGCGAGTCGCATGTCCATGATGTGCAGATCACCAAGGAAGCACCCAACTACCAGGCCGAATGACATGAATGATCGAGTCACTGGACCCATTGCCGCTGCCATCGTCGGTGCGCTGCTTGCGCTTGGCCTGGTCGGCCTTGGTATATCGCTGTCGGCCGGAATTCTCAAGTATCGCGCGCAGGAAAGAACGGTCGAGGTCAAAGGCTTGGCCGAGCGCGAAGTGCCGGCCAATCTGGCCATCTGGCCGATCAGCTATACCGATACCGACAATGATCTGCCTGCGCTTTATGCGCGTTTCGAAGCTCATAAGGCCGCGGTTGAGGCCTTTCTGAAGGAGCGCGAGTTCGAGCCCTCCGAGATCACCTTCGGGCCACCGACAATCGTCGATCGTCAGGCTCGCGAATATGGTGAACAAAGTGGCAAGTTCCGTTATCTGGGCAGGGCGGTGGTGACTGTCTACACGCCCAAGGTCGATAAGGTGAGGGTGGCAATCGGCAAGCTCGGCGATCTGGGCAAGCAGGGCGTCGTGGTGTCAGGCGAAGGCCCGGGCGTGCAGTTCGTGTTCGATGGCCTCAACTCCATCAAGCCGGTGATGATCGAGCAGGCGGTCAAAAATGCCCGCGAGTCGGCCGGCAAGTTGGCCACCGACACCGCAAGCGCGCTGGGCAAGGTCAAGCGCGCCGCGCAGGGCCAGTTCTCGATCGAAGACCGCGATGCCAGTACGCCGCACATCAAGAAGGTGCGGGTCGTCTCGACCATCGAGTATTACCTTCAGGACTGAGGTCGATTTCACGCCATGCACGACCGGATCCTGATCCTTGACTTCGGCTCGCAAGTCACCCAACTGATTGCTCGCCGGGTGCGCGAGGCGAATGTCTACTGCGAGATTCACCCCAATGACGTGAGCGATGCCTTTGTGCGCGAGTTCGCACCCAAGGGCGTCATCCTGTCGGGCAGCCATGCCAGTACCTACGAAGAGCAGGATCTGCGCGCGCCGCAGGCAGTCTGGGACCTCGGCGTGCCGGTGCTGGGCATCTGCTACGGCATGTTCACGATGGCGGTCCAGCAGGGCGGGGAGGTCGAGGCCAGTAACCATCGTGAGTTTGGCTATGCAGAGGTTCGGGCGCATGGTCATACCCGCTTGCTCGATGGCATTCAGGATTTCGCGACCGCCGAAGGCCACGGCATGCTCAAGGTCTGGATGAGCCATGGCGACAAAGTCACCGCCTTGCCGCCCGGCTTCAAACTGATGGCCAGTACGCCGAGCTGTCCGATTGCCGGCATGGCTGATGAATCGCGCGGCTATTACGCGGTGCAGTTTCACCCCGAAGTGACGCACACCGTGCAGGGCAGGGCGCTGCTCGATCGCTTTGTGCTCAAGATTGCTGGCGCGCGGCCCGACTGGGTGATGCGTGACCATATCGACGAGGCGGTGGCACTCATCCGTCAGCAGGTCGGCGATGAGCAGGTCATCCTCGGTCTGTCGGGTGGGGTCGACTCAAGTGTCGCGGCGGCACTCATTCACCGCGCGATCGGCGATCAGCTCACCTGTGTCTTTGTCGACCATGGCCTGCTGCGTCTGAACGAAGCGCAGATGGTGATGGAGATGTTCGTGGGGCGGCTGAACGCCCGAGTCGTTCATGTCGATGCCAGCGCCGAGTTTCTCGGTGCGCTCAAGGGCGTGACCGACCCCGAGGCCAAGCGCAAGATCATCGGCCGTGAGTTTGTCGAGGTCTTTCAGCGCGAAGCCGGCAAGCTGAGCAATGCGAAATGGCTGGCACAAGGCACGATCTATCCGGATGTGATCGAGTCGGGCGGTGCCAAGACCAAGAAGGCCACCACCATCAAGAGCCACCACAATGTCGGTGGCCTGCCCGAGACGCTCGGCCTGAAGCTGCTCGAGCCCCTGCGCGATCTGTTCAAGGACGAGGTGCGTGAGCTGGGTGTGGCGCTCAGTTTGCCGCATGAGATGGTCTATCGGCATCCCTTTCCTGGCCCCGGGCTGGGTGTTCGGATCCTGGGCGAAATCAAGCCCGAATTCGTGTCACTGCTGCAGCGCGCCGATGCGATCTTCATCGAAGAACTGCGCGCCTGCATCGATCCGGTTGATGGCAAGAGCTGGTACGACAAGACCAGCCAGGCCTTCACGGTGTTCCTGCCTGTCAAGAGCGTGGGCGTGATGGGCGACGGCCGCACCTACGACTATGTCGTGGCGCTGCGGGCAGTCCAGACCAGCGACTTCATGACGGCGGATTGGGCCGAGCTGCCCTATTCGCTGCTGAAGAAGGTCTCGGGTCGGATCATCAATGAGGTGCGGGGAATTAATCGCGTGGCTTATGACGTGTCGAGCAAGCCGCCTGCGACGATCGAGTGGGAGTAGGGGTCTTTCGAGATCTATCGCGGTGTATTGGGATCTATCGCCGAATCCAAGCCGCCATGTGGGGTTGACGACGCCACAGAGTCCAGATTTCAACGAGCTTGGACCCTGAAGGACGCACCTTCGGGTCCGAGCTCGTGCCCTTGAAGATGGCGCCCGTGGCGGTGGCGAGAAGGTCGGTCGAAGCCTCGACACGAGATCGGTGCCAATTGCCATTTCTCCCAAATTGGGAGATACTGCGGGCGGTGAGGATCATTGCCAAGAGCAGCCTGCAGAAGTTCTGGGAACGGCCGGGCTGCGCCGATGCTCGGGGACCGCTGCACAGCTGGTACGTCGAGGCGATCAAGGCGACCTGGCGCAGCCCGCAGGACATCAAGGGCCAGTACGCCAGCGCGAGCATCTGCGGCAACAACCGCGTCGTGTTCAACATTGGCGGTAACAAGTACCGGCTGGTGGTCGAGGTGCAGTACCAGGCGGGTATCGTGTGGGTGAAGTTCGTCGGGACGCACGCGCAGTACAACCGTATCGACGTGGAGACCGTGAATGACTATTAAGCCAATCCGCAACGACGACGACCTGCGACGCGCCTTCCGGCGCCTGGAGAAGATCTTCCAGGCCGTGGAGGGCACCCCGCAGGCGGACGAGCGCGATGTGCTCGTCACCCTGATCGAAGCGTACGAGAACAAGCACTACGACTTCGGGCCCGCCGATCCGGTGGAGGCGATCAAGTTCCGCATGGAGCAGGAAGGGCTGACGCCTCGCGATCTGGAGCCGTACATCGGGCAGAGCGGCCGCGTCTCCGAAGTGCTGAACCGGAGGCGCCCGTTGAGCCTGCGAATGGTCAAGAGGCTGCACGACGGGTTGAAGATCCCGTACGAGAGCCTGATGGCGGGGGTTCAGTAGAGCGTCGACAGGTGCCGAGAGCCGTAACGCGGGCGGCGCGAATCTTCACTGAACAGCAAATATCGCTGTGTCGTCGACTGCGAGGGTGCTTCGCCAAGCTGACGGCAAAGAAAGTCCTTAAAAGTGATGCGCGACAAGTACTTACGGTACTTGGTGCGCCTTTACGTCGCGGGCACTCCAAGGGTCACGTCGAGGCGCCGGTGAAGCGTTCACGAGCGACCCAGGAGTCGATAGTCCTGGATAAATCTCGAAAGGTGAGTCTTCGCAGAACCGCCCGCAAACCCGCGCCAATGCTGGCGCTCCGTGCTTTGACGGTAAAAAATCGCGTCGAATTCCCGCGAGAAATTTACCGTCAGGCCGATTCCCAGGTTGACGGTAAATTCTTGCGCTCGCAGGCGATACGTCGCACCGGCGGGCCGCGCTTCGTGATTCGCTGCGCGCGGCGATGGAAGGGCAGGGGACGGGACAACTTGCCGCTCGTTGATCTATGGAACTACATCATCAACGCTGGCCTCTCCGAGCGTCGATCCACCCGTTGCGACCGTCGGCAATAGCCAGCCTTGGCGAACGTTCATTCCCGACCCGTACGGAGCCCACGGCCACTTGGTATTGAATGCCCGCTGTGCGTTGGACAGCGGTCGCACGGGCGCCCGCGGTGGTCGGCAGCTCCCGGCCATTTCCAGCCGTTCAGGCTTGCTCCAGTTAGCTGCCGTTCGTTGCCTTGGCGGCGAGCCATTGCAGATGTCGCTGGTCACCGCACCAGCTTGACACTGCGCGCCGGCCGCTTCAAGGTCACCTTCGACTGGGACTTCGCCCCCGCCACCTGCACATCGATGCGCTGGATGCGTTTGTAGGCGTCGAAAAGCCCGACGTCCAGGCTGCGCAGTTCAGCAGGCTGCGCACAGCTGAACTCGTAGCTGGCATCCAGGTCGGCATGTTCGTCCTTCGTTGCCGGCTTGGCGCCGGGCTCGATCACTGGCGCATTCACTTCGGCCTTGCTCAGCGTGCATTGCGCGGCGGCGTCTGCGCTGAACAGCGCCTTGCCCTGGGTCGGGCTGCGCAGCCGGGCCAGTACCTCGGCTGCCGCCTTGCGCTCGGCATCGGTGCGCGGCGCGCGTTCGAAGCCGAGCAGGTTGTCCAGCGGTGCTTCCATCGCGATCGTGAGCTTGTTGCCTTCGATCGCCACGTCGAGCTTCAGCGCGCCGTGTTCGTGCGCCTTGCCCGCCGACCAGGCTGGGGCCGCAGCGAAGACCAGGCAAGTCATGCACAAAACAAGTGTCGGTCGGTTCATCGGATCTCCTCATGTGGGTGGCAGTGGTGAATCAGGCCTGCAGCGCGGCAGCCAGGCTGCGCGCGTTGTGTTCGATCAAGCGCAGGTAGGTCGGCGCAGGCCCGTCGGGTTTGGACAGAGCGTCGGAGTACAGAGTTCCGCCGATGCGCACACCGCCTTCGCGGGCAATGCGCTCGACCAGTCGAGGGTCGCTGATGTTTTCGATGAAGATCGCGCGCACGCCGTCCTTCTTGATCTGTCGGATCAGGCGCGCCACGGCAGCGGCTGAAGGTTCACTGTGCGTGTTCCAGCCCTGTGGCGCCAGAAAGTCCGTCCCGTAGGCGGCACCGAAGTAGTTGAAGGCGTCGTGCGAGGTGATGACACGGCGCTGGGCGCGCGGCACCGCACCCAGCCACTCGCGCACCTGCTTGTCCAGGCCATCGATGCGGGCCAAGTAGTCCGCGCCGCGCCGGGCGATCTCGTCGCGCTGCGCAGGCCAGCGCTGCGTGAAGGCGGCGCTGATGTTGGTGGCGTAGCGCCGCGCCAGCGTCAAGTCTTGCCAGGCATGGGGATCGGTATCGTGGTGACCGCCGGTTCGTGCGCGGATGCCCTGGCTGGCCACAGCGACCGTGCCGCGGTAGCCCGACACCTTCACCATGCGCTCGATCCAGCCCTCGAAGCCCAGGCCGTTGATCAACACCAGGTCGGCCTGGGCGAGGCGTTTGCCGTCGGCAGGGCTGGGCTCGTAGACATGAGCGTCCGCGTTGGGCCCGACCAGCGCGGTGACCTGCACACCGACGGGCGCCAGTTCCTGCGCCATGTCGGCAAGCAGGGAAAAGCTGGCGACGACGCGGGGTGCCGAGGCTTGCGCGCGGGTCGCCAGGGGATGCAGCGCGGCCAGGGCGACACTGCCGAGCTGGAGGGTTTGACGACGGTTCAGAGTCATGGTTTTCAACGGGTGAGGTGGGACGCAGCCAGAAAGCGTCGCGTGACGATGCCGTCACGAGCGCCGAACAGAACCGAGGCGATGTAGGCACCACCGCAAACCAGCACGATGCAGGGGCCGGATGGCAACTCGGCGTGGTAGCTCAGCAGCAGTCCGGCGGCGCCGGACACCGCGCCGATGGCCACCGACAGCGCAGCCATCGCCGGCAGGCTCGCCACCCAGAACCGCGCGGCGGCGGCCGGCAGCATCATCAGCCCCACAGCCATCAGCGTGCCCAGGGCCTGGAAGGCGCTGACCAGGTTGGCTACCAGCAGTACCAGCAGCAGCATGTGCGCGCGCGCCCCGGGCCCGCCCACGCTGCGCAGGAAGCCGGGGTCAAAGCTTTCCAGCACCAGCGGCCGGTACATCAGCGCCAGCGTCCACAGCGTGACGCTGGCCACCACGGCGATCTGCAGCAGCGCCGTGTCGTCCACCGCGAGCACGCTGCCGAACAGCATATGCATCAGGTCGACCTGGCTGCCGCGCAAGGACACCAGCAGCACGCCCAGCGCCAGAGCGATCAGGTAGAAGGCCGCGAAGCTGGCGTCTTCCCGCTGCGGCGTGCTGCGGGTGACGAAGCCGGCCGCCAGCGCCACGGCCAGCGCGGCAACGAAGCCGCCCAGGCTCATGGCGGGTAGCGACAGGCCTGCCAGCAGGAAGCCGGCAGCTGCGCCCGGCAGCACAGCGTGCGCCATTGCGTCGCCCACCAGGCTCATGCGACGCAGCACCAGCACGCAGCCGATCGGTGCGCACCCCAGCGACAACGCCAGGGTGGCTACCAACGCCCGGCGCATGAACGGGAACTCGATGAACGGTTCCAGCAAGGACGCGAAAGCCACGCTCATGCCGACACCTCGCAGCGCGGCGCCGCCTCGTCCCAGGCCTCGGCCATCTGCCGCGCCTTGAACAGATGCTCGGCCTTGAGCACCTCGGCCGTCGGCCCCCAGGCCACACGTTCGCGGGCCAGCAGCAGCACCTGCTCGAAGTGCTCGCGCACCTGTTCAATGTCATGCAGCACGGCGATCACGGTGCGCGCCTCCTGCTTCCAGCGATGGAGCAGCGCCAGCAAGTCGGCCGTGGTGCGCGCGTCGATGGCGTTGAAGGGCTCGTCCAACAGGATCAACCCGGCGTCTTGCAACAGCACGCGCGCGAACAGCACACGTTGCGCCTGGCCGGCCGACAACTCGCCCAGCCAGCGAGCCCCGAACCCGCTCAGGCCCACGGCGGCCAGCGCCTGATCGACACCGCTGCGGTCTTCTGGCCGCAGGCCGGCGAAGCTGCCGATGCGCGACCACAAGCCCATGGCCACCATCTCGTGCACGCGCACCGGAAAGCTGCGGTCCAGCGCCGAGGCCTGCGGCAGGTAGGCCACGCGTTGTGACAGGTCGCGCTCGATGCGGCCTTTGAAGTCGCGGATCGTGCCGCCCAGCGCGCCCAGCAGCGTGCTCTTGCCCGCACCATTGGGGCCGACCACGGCCGTCAACATGCCGGCAGCGAACGCGCCGCTGAGGTGATGTACAGCCGGATGCCCGCGGTAGGACACCGTGAGGTCGCGCAAGGTAACGGCCGGGGTGCTGGCAGCGTTCATGTCAGCGCCCAGGCCACCGCCAGCCACAAAACGCCCACGACGGCGCTGGCCAGCAGCAGGCGCACACCGGCGCTGGCGCTCAGCACGGCCGCCCTCGCAGCTTCAGCTGCGATGCCGGTGCGTGTGCGTGCTGGCGTGGTTGTGGGTGCCTGAATCGGACGCCTTGCGTTTGACTGATTTGTCCGCAGGCGCCACGCAGTCCTTGCAACGTCCGTACAGGGTCAGGTCGTGGTCGTCCACCGTGAAGCCTTGTGGTGCCAGGCGTCCCAGGTCGCCCGGGCAGGCGTGCACATCGAACACGCGCTGGCACTGCCGGCACTGGAAGTGGTGATGGTGCTGATGCCCCACCAACTCGAAGCGCGGGTTCTCGCCGGGCAGGTTCACCGGCTGCAACTCGCCTTCCTGCACCAATGCCTTGAGGTTGCGGTAGACCGTCGCGATGCCCAGCCCTGGCACGTCGTGCTGGGCCGCTTCCAGCACCTCTTGCGGCAGCAGCGGGCGGTCGGCCTGGGCGATGGCGTCGCGGATGGCGCTGCGCTGGCGAGTGTTGCGTTCCATGCATCGAGGTTACCGGATGCGGGAGTCGGCAGCGGACCGAACCGTGAAGTGTGGCAAGGCGTCGAACGCTGCCGGATCGAAGCGCTCGTCAAGAAAGAGCCGCGGGTAGTAGAACGCTCGCAACGCGGCATGAAAGTCCCGTACCCTGGCCTCGTACGCCAGCGACGCCCGTACATCGGTTCCCGCCAGCGCCTGCAGCGAACGCTCCAGCAGCACGGGCGGCGCGATGAAGGCCAGCCAGCCGGCCAGCCTGTCACGCGTCATGCGGCCTGCGGTGTAGGCCTCTGACAGCGCCTGCGCTTTCTGGTCACCCACCTGCTGGAAGGCGTAGTACCACTTCCACTCGAACGGACGTTCGACAGCGGCATGGGCCGCCCACTGCGGATGGCGTTCGACGAAGGCCGTCATCGTCGTGGCCTTGGGCAGGTCCCAGGCATCGTTCACCGCCTCGCGCTGGGTCATGATGATGTCCGCGCCCGATGGTATGCGCACCGCACGGTCGATGGCCATGCGGCCGGCGGCCGGGACCACGACACCCAGCAGGATCCACAGCGCGACCAGCGTGGCCAGGATCACTTCGCCCGTTTGCTGCCAGGCCGCCACAGCCGCGCAGACCGCGGTCCAGAACAGCACGTAGCCCAGCAGCAGCGCGCAGGCCTCCAGCAGTGTCGGCGCGGCGCTGCCGCTCAGGCCGGCGGCGACCACCAACGGGAGCGCGGCACACACGAACACACCGCTGGCGCGCAGCCCGGCACGCAGCTGCCACAGCCGTGCCGAGTGCCCTGCGGTGGCCACCAGCAGGTCATGACGTCCGGCCACGCGCTCGCTGGCCCGCAGGTCATGCAGCAGCACGATCAGCACCAGCGGCAACACGAAGGCCGCGAGGAAAGCGAAGTCGAACCGGCCGATCAGGGCCAGCAACGGATGACCGGCATCGCGCTCATGGATCTGACCTTCCAGTGCCAGCATCCTCACGCGGTGTTTCCAGGCCGAGTCATCGCGCCGACCCAGCGCCGCAAATGCGAAGTCCGACGGCGGGTCGAAGGTGAGGTGGAAGCTGTAGTACGCGGCCCCGCCCCAGTCCTTCTGCGTCTTCAAGACATTCAGGCGATCGGCGCGGTCGGCTACGACCAGGCGTTCGATCGTGGCCTTCTGCTGGCGGATCTCGGACAGCCCCGCCGACACGGCCAGCACCGAAAGGCACAACACGACAAGCCACCACGCCCACACTGACCGGTCGCGGGCCAGGAAGGCGGTCTCACGGCGGACCGCGGGCCACGTGCCTACGGAAGCCGACGGCGCACTCACTGAAGTACCTTCGTGCTGCGCACTTCGGTATTCGCCCTTGGGGCGGCCCGGCGGGCTCATGGCTTGAGCCTTCCGCCAGCCCAGAACCCAGTACCGACCAGGATGACGCACCAGGCGCACAGCATCAGCCACTGCGGACCCGCCCGGGCGATGCGGCTGCCTGCCGCGTCGGGTTCGAAACGAAAGCGATCCAGCAGCTGCCAGTTCGTGGCGTCCACGCGCGTTCGCTCCTCGGCCGACGCATCGCCGCTGCGGCGGACATCGTCGCTGTAGGCCAGCTTCTCGGCGTGTACCTTGTTCAGGCCCTGCACGAAGGCGTAGCGCAGAACTTCGGCCTCCTGAAGGAACCGGTGGTGGTGCGCGAGATCGGTGCCGACCACGGCGCGTGAAGCCTCGGCCACCGCGAGGAACGGGGTGAACCAGCCCTGGTTGGCCAGCACGGCCGCCTGTCGGGTTTCTGCCGCCGCTTGTGCGCGGGCGTAGCGGTTCAGCGTCTCGGTGAGCTTTTGCTCGCCGAACTGCGCCACAACGCCGCGCAGATTCACCGGCAGGTCTTCGACTCGTTGCACGCCGTGCTTGGCCAGCAGGTCGGCGCGCAGCTGGGCGAAGGCCGGATCGTTGGCGTTGTGGCCGTCGCCCAGCTTGCGCAGGTCCGACAGCATCGCCAGGTCGGTCTCGAGCTTACCCGCCATCGGGGCGGCGTTCGACGCCCAACTGGCCGCCACTGCAGGTAGCACCAGATTCAGTGCGATCCACAGCGTCACCAGGGTCGCCAGCGCGGCCGAGCGGCGGCGCAGCAGTGCAGAAGCCAGCAAGGCCAGCGCGGCCCAGATGACCAGGTACAGCAGATACGCGCCGAACAAGGCCCAGGCAGCCAGCGCCTGCTCGCCCGCACGGACGGCCAGGCCTGCACTGATCGCCAGCGGCACCAGCAGCAACACCACGACGGACAGCAGCGCCAGTGCCTTGCCCGCCAGAAGCACCCGGCCGGGCGTGCCTTGCGCAAGCAGGGTCGCCAGCGTCGCCGCCTCGCGTTCGCGGGCGATCAGGCCATGCCCCAGCAGGATCACCAGCAGCGGGGCGAACAGCTGGTAGACCATCGCCGGGCTCAGCCAGCTGAAGCCGCCCAGGTCGGCGCTTGCGCCTGACGCCGCGAACATGGCGGTGTTCTGCCGATGGCCTTCGAGAAAGATCGACTGGCCCGTGACCGCGTCCAGCCCGGGATCGAACAAGGACAAGGGAGTCGGCGTGCGGAAGACATAGTGTCCGTAGTGCACCATGCGGTGCGGATGGCGGGCGGGTTGAGAGAGGAAGACCGCTTCGGCCTCGGCTTGGTGGTGCGCGCGATCCGCAGCTTCGCCCTGCATGCGCAACGTGGTCAGCACCGTGGTCGCGATCAGCAGCCCTGCCAGCAGCAGGGCCCCACCGAGCGCCAGGCGTGAACGTTGCCAGTAGCGCCACTCGGCGCCGACGATGGTGAACAGGCGCTTCACCCGACCGCTTTCGCAGAGAAGGCCCGGTGCACGGTCTCGGTGTCGATGCGGCAACTGGCGGGCGCTTCGAACTGGTCCACCAACTGCCCGTCGCGCAGAAGGCCGATGCGGTCAGCCACTTGGCAGGCGCCGTACACGTCGTGCGTCACCATCAGGATGGACTTGCCGGCATCAGCCAGCCCGCGCACCAGGTCGTGGAATTCGTCGATGGCCGTGGGGTCCAGCCCGGATGTCGGCTCATCGAGCAGCAGGATGTCGGTGTCGCGCAGGATGGCCAGCGCGATGGCCACCTTCTGGCGCATGCCTTTGGAGTAAGCGCGCAGATGGAGGCCGCGCGCTGTAGCAGCCAGCGACACGCGGTCGAGCGCCGCGTCGATGTCGGCCGCACTGCTTTGCACCCCCGCCAGCTGCAGAAAGTAGTGCAGGTTCTCGCGTGCATCCAGGTGTTCGTACAAGGATGCGGCCTCTGGCAGATAGGCCATGGCTCGGCGGGCGGCCGCCACATCGGTGCCGACATCGAGGCCGCCCACGAGCACCCGGCCGCTGGCGGCGGGCACAAAGCCCAGAAAGGTGGACAGCGTCGTGGACTTGCCCGCGCCGTTGCCGCCCAGCAGGCCGTAGACCTCGCCGCGGGCCACGGCAAAGCTCACGTCTGACAGCACCTCCTTGCCGCCGCGCAGCACGCGCAGCTTCTCGGCCTGCAGTCTCATCAGGTCCGCCACTTCAGAACTTGAATGCCGCCGACACCCGGGCGCTGCGCGGTGTGCCCGGTTGCACCCACAGCGCCGAGAACGAGTTGGTGTAGTAGGTCTCGTTGAACAGGTTATCGACGTCCAGGCGCAAGGTCGTTGACTTCGTCAGCCCATAGGCCGCGAAGGCCCGCGCCACGGTATAGGCCGGCAGATTGAAGTTCGTGGTGAACTCGCCCGAACGCTGGCCCACGTAAAGGAGGCCGCCGCCGAACTGCAGGCCTCGCCCGGCCACGGCCATGGAATTCACCAGTTGCAGGCTCAACGTGTGCTTGGGCACGTTGAGCAAGCGCGAGCCTGCGGGCACCGCAACGCCGAAGTTGGGGTCGTTGAAGGTGTTGGAGGTCTTCGCGTCGACATAGGCATACGAGGCCCACAGGCTCAAGTCCTTGGTGATCTCGCCTTGCAGGTCGATCTCCAAGCCCTGGCTTCGTGCCTTGCCGATGGCCAGTTGGGTTGCTGCGCTGGCATCGGCGGCCACGAGGATGTTTTTCTGCTTGACCTGGAAAACGGCCACCGTGCCGTCGATGCCGCCCAGCGAAAACTTCGCGCCGGCCTCTACCGATGTGGACTGGTTGGGCTCGAAGCCGTTGCCCTGTGCATCCGCACCAGACAGCGGGCGGAAGTTCTCACCGTACGTGGCATAGAGCGAGAGTGCATCCCCCGCGCGGTACACATCCCCCGCGCGGTACACAACGCCAAGCTGCGGGCTGGTGCGCGCTTTCTTCTGCGACGACGTCTGGTTGTTTGCCCGATTGAGCAGGGTCTGCCGGTAGTCGTCGAAGCGCGCGCCCAGGCGCAACTGCAGACGCTCGCTCAGGTTGATCTGGTCCTGCGCGAACACGCCCACCGACTTCTGCGTCTCCACCCGGTTGGTGAGCGGTGTTGGCGTGGGCAGGGTGTAGCTGCCGTAGACCGGATTGAAGATGTCGATGGCCTGCTGCTGGGCCGCCGTCGGATTGCTGGCCAGCGTGGGTGCGCGGGCGCGCAGGAAGACCTGGTCGTTTTCGAAACGGTCGGCGTCGACACCGAAGATCAGCCGGTGCTGAAGCCCGGCCAGTTGGAAGCGGCCATAGATCTCGCCACGGATCACCTGGTAGGACGCGTCGTAGTCGCGGAACCGGCGCTGCCGGGTCAGCGTCCGGCCGTCCACCAGCAAGCGCTGGCGGTTGGCGGCCAGTTCCGCTTCGGTCGAGAAGCCTTCGAGCGATGTCTTGCGCATGGTGAATCCCACCAGTGCGCTCCAGTCCATGCTGAAGTCGTGCTGGAACTCGAATTGATGGCCCTGCACGTCGGCCTTCAGCGGGCCGTCGCCTGGCTCGCCCAGGAAGCGGCTTGGCGGGATGCGACCGAGCTCGCCGTTGATGGCCAGCACGCCGCGATCGAACGGGATCTCCTGGTGGCTGAGCTCCAGTTCATAGACCAGCCTGCTTTGCGGGCTGATGCGCCACGCCAGCGACGGGCTCATGCCGTACTTGCGGGTTTCGACCGTGTCGCGGAAGCTGCCGGCGTCTTCGGCGAAGCCGACCAGGCGGACGGCGACGGCATCGGACAGCGGGGTCGTCCAGTCGGCATCGGCTCGGTAGGTCTCGAAGCTGCCGGCGGACAGGCGGAGCTCGCCAGCCGTCTCGAACGTGGGGCGCTTGGTCACCAGGTTGACCGTGCCGCCGGGCTCGCCGCGCCCGAACAGCGCCGCGCGCGGGCCTTTGAGCACCTCGACCGACTCGATGCCTGACAGATCCCGCGGCCCACCGAAGCCCCGGCCGGCATTGAAACCGTTCACGAGGTAGTTGCTGGGCAGGTTCTCGTCGCCCACGAAGCCACGCAAGGCGAAGGCGTTCCACAGCCCGCCGAAGTTGTTCTGCCGGGCCACTGAGGCCGACAGGTCCAAGGCTTGGGAGAGGTTGACCGCGCCCGAGGCGCGCAGCGTCTCCGCATCGATGGACTGTTCGGCTTGCGGTGTTTCCAGGCGATTGAAGTCGCCTTGATAGGCCTGGCGCGTGCCGGTAACGGTGACAGCCTCCAGCCGCGCGCCTGGGTTCGTATCCTGGGCGAAGGCTGGATGGGCCGTTGGGACTGCTGAGCAGAAAAGCAGCGCGGCGCGTGTGGAGCGTTTCACGGGGGAACCTCGGCAGATCGAGAGTGGAAAGCGACGAGACAAGTGCCGAGGCCCTTGTGCGATGCGCTTAATGATAACGGATTCGCATTTGCAAGATGACCCCGGAAGCCATGACTCCGATTCCCAGTCACGCGGGTGATTCCAAGGGGGCGTTTGCTGCCGCCCTTCGACCTGCAAGCACAGGTCTGCATCGACGCAAGCAGGAACGACTGCTTCCTTGCCAACAGGATCGTGGCGGAGTCGCTCCTGTGTTGCCAGCGCCTTGCCGTACCGGGCTGGCTCGGCTCTGGCGCAGCATTGCCATCCATGGCGAGGCAGCAACGTACGCGCAGCGTCATAGTCGGCCTTCTTGCGTTGAGATCAAGCTCCAGGCGGAAATGGCGGAGGGCCGAAAGGCAGCTGTCAAGGCTGCTGAACTTCAGCTATGGGTCGGTAGCCGCCTTTCAGCGCAGGCTCGCTGCTGTACGGCCCATTGGCCACCTTCAGTCTGGAATGCCGAAGGCAGGGTAAGCGTTTATTATCAGCAGGTGATATAGTCTGAGGTTGATGAGTGCACCTGACATCGGCCTCGAAACACTTCTTGACCTGGATGGCAGCATCCTGGAGCAAGAGGGCGGCTACTGGATCAAGATCGAGGCGCGGCGGGTTCCATCATCGGAGCATGCTATGCATGGCATCAGGTACAGCCTGACGCTGCAAGACAAGTACGGTATTCGTGTCCTGGGCTACGACAACGCACATGCGGTGAAGCCGCCGAAGAAGTTCAGGTTCGCCGGGCAGCGCCTGCCCTACGATCATCGTCACCGGACCTCAAGCGACAAGGGCGTGCCCTACGCGTTCGAATCGGCGCATCGGCTCTTGGAGGATTTCTTCGAAGAGGTTGATCGCGTGTTAAAGGAAGCGCAGCAATGAAGACCATTGTCATCGGCGTGATGCCCCAGGAGCAGATTAGGGCGAGGGCGATCGCCATCGCCAAGGGCGAGTACAAGCCCAAGCCGGGCGAGCCCAAGATCTGGTTCACCTCCATGAAGTCGGTGGCTGAGGTACTTAGCGACCAGAACCGAGCACTGCTGAAAGTGATCCGGGAGACCAACCCCGATTCGATGGCGGTGCTGGCCAGGGCCACAGGTCGGCAGCCGGGCAATCTGTCGCGCACCTTGAAGACGATGTCGCGCTACGGTCTGGTGGAGCTTCAACGTGAGAAGACCCACGTTCGGCCCGTCGTGACCGCGACTGAGTTTCGAATCCTGGCAGCCGCTTGAGAGGGTGTGTTCACCTGCTTCGCAGGTGCGTCATCGCTGTGAGTCGGGGCAGGGCAGGTAAAGCAGCGTGGCCGCAGGCCATGCTTGGCTATGCAGACCCGGCTCCAATAAACCCCCCCGAGGCGGGCTTGCGATTTAAGCACTGCCAGCGAATACGTCAGGACTGCTTGCGATGGGCTACTCCGATGCCGACTAAGCCAAGACCCAGCAGGGCGATGGTGGCGGGGACGGGGACCGCGTGCTTGGCCTGACATGACGCATCTGCTACATCGCAGTCCAGCACCGCTACCGCCTGATAGCTATTGGAAAACCCCTCGGCATAATTTATCCCGTTCAGAGTGTAGAGAAGTGACGCCCGGGCATCAGTGAACAACGTACTAGACCAATACTTCGCTGTCAGCACTCCGTCGAACTGGGTTGATAGGAGTGGCACAACTATATTGGGGCGAATGATTCCGTCCCACCCGAGCTGATTAAGAATAGCGTTGTACTGATTTATCGTTGGCAGCACCCAGCCGCTCAAGTCGGTCTTGCCCAGCCCAGCCGCCGCAGCAATACCCTGAGCCGATGTCGCAGACGGGCTCGCACTTCCGTCCCAAGCGCCACTACCGATATTCCAGTTGTTTAGAATCGTTATGTCGAGGGTGTCGTTATAGAAAGACACGCACTTGTCGGCCCCGCTGACAGAACAATTCGCGGCCTGATTGGTCGCATCACGCCCGAAGAAGCTCGCCTGCGCACCACCCGCCATCAGCCCCAACACCACTCCCACGATCGCTGCTACTCGCTTCATTTCTTCGCTCCCCGTCAGTTCGTGACTTATGTCACACGGAGGCAAAGCGCGACCGTTCGTAATCCTCCAAAGCTAAGTCCGTGCCAGCGCTCGAAAATTGGCTCTGGGCTTGAAGACGGATAAGCAGGATGTGTTTTCAGACGAAAAGTGTAAAGAAATCCGACATGACTTTTGTCACTGACTTAGGCGCGATGCATTGGCTCTGAGCGTGTCCAAGTCGGTGGTCAACTTTCGCGAATAACCGCTTTCGCAAAGCGACGACTTTTCGACCTGATCGGCGAACGACCGTTCACTGACTGGACCGGCCGCTCGACTTGAAAGATGCCTACGACTGCAATGGGGCGGTAGCCGGCTTTTACTCCGGCCCGATGAAGGTCAGCTTCAGATCACCAAGCCGACACGCTCGGTACCCAGCCATTTAAACGCGTCGAATTGAAAAGCGCAGCGAGGGCCGACGGCAGCGACAGGCGTTCCGCTTGACGGATTCCCTATCGCGGATCAAGATAGTTCATGATTCGCTCGTTCGCGTGTACTGATACTGACGCCCTGTTTCATAGTCGTGCGGTATCTCGCTTCCGCAACATCGAGCGCGTCGCGAGGCGCAAGCTGCTTCAGATTCACGCCGCCACCGAGTTGGTTAGCTTGCGCATCCCGCCGGGCAATCACCTGGAGGCACTGAAGGCCAACCGCAAGGGCCAGCACAGCATTCGCATCAATGAACAGTGGCGAATCTGCTTTGTCTGGAAGGCCGACGGGGCGCACCGGGTCGAGATCGTGGACTACCACTAGGAATGCGGAGCATGGCCAAGTTGCTTGAAGAGATTCATCCGGGCGAGATCCTGCTGGAAGATTTCATGAAGCCCATGGGTATAAGCGCTCGCCAGCTCTCGGCGGACATCGATGTCTCGCCGAGCAGGATCAGCGAGTTGGTCAATGGCCAGCGCCCCATCACGGCGGACACCGCGATTCGGCTCGGCTTGTTCTTTGGCATGGAGCCCCGGTTCTGGCTGAACCTGCAGTCCGAGTACGACATCCGAGTCGCAGACCGGGAACTCCGAGCCAAGCTCTCACCCAGGATCCGTGTCTTTCAGCCGGCCGTGGCGTAACTGTCAGCGCACGTGGCTATGCACGGCCGGTTTTGGGAGGCACCCACGACCGCTGCGGGTGAGGATCAGGTCCTTCTGCGTCTCGCAGACGATGACGGTAAAGATTTCGGCATAAAAGCGGTACTCAATATCCACTTAGAAGATGATTTGATGCCTAAGTCGCTGGGGTGCGCTCCAAGGCCCACGTCGACATGTAAAAGGCGGCTCGCGCGTCGCTCTAGAACTGATAGATAGCGATCGATCTCGAAAGGTCGGATTTGGGCGAACCGCCTGGAAACCCGCGCCAGTGCTGGTGCCGCTCAGCTTGACGGTAAAAGTGACGGCATCACTCTGCGATGCCGAATCGCGTTCGATGCGAATCAATAACTTACATCGCTTGTTGATAATCGAGCGGGAATGACTTTCGAGATCTATCGTCGAGATGTCCTTCACTCTGACGGCAAAAGAGTCGCGACAGGCGGCGGGCTCTCGACTCTCCGACCATCACTATCCATCGAAGGGCGACGTCCTCGTTCAGGGCTGATCAAAGACTCGCCAGAAGTTCCTGGCGTAGCCCACTGGCAGCTACAGCACCAGGCCGGGCAGCATGAACATGCCGATCAGCGTGCCGATTTGCGCGTAGTTGAAGCCGAGTTGGTCCACCAGCGAGGTCGAGACCGATTAACCGAGCGCTTATTTGGGAAGGCGGTTTGATGCTCTTAGCGACAACCGGCGGCTCTCAGAGGGTCGAACCCAGCCGGTCGATGAGTATCTCGGGCCGATTTCGAACGCGGGATCGAGACCGTCCAACTTCAGGGGGCAGTGAATACCCGGGGCGGTTCAAATTCAGACCGACCTGAAGAGCAGGCGGCCTCGAATCAATGATTTAGCAATTAATAAACTAGGTTTCGGGGGCGGTGGGTCGCATGTCAAGTGCACCGAGCGACCCACAACTCAGCAAGCGTCCTCGAGTCCGCAGAACTGTAAGCGTCCGGTAAACCCATCTTTCCTCGAACCAAGTGCACAAGCATGATCGTGTCCACTTGATTTGGCGTGGACACGTGGACTCTATCGAAGAGGCGGTTTTACCTGGTCGGCGGCGACGCCGGTCATACAGCGCGGACTTCAGGGCGCAGGTGGTTCAGGCATGTCAGGGTCCGGGCGTGTCGATTGCGAGCGTGGCACTGGCCAATGGCATGAACGCAAACCTGCTTCGCCGCTGGGTCACCGATCGCGAGCGCAGCAGTGCCTTGCAATCGGTGATGACGCAAAGACCCGTTCAGACGATGGCCGGGCAGTTTGTTCCGGTGGCGCTCAGCAGACCGGACATTGAGCTCGAGCCGATTCGCATCGAGATCAGAAAGGGCAGCGATCAGCTGCGTGAGTTTGCCGCCAGCATGGTCAGCCAACTGACGGATTCACGCAGTCAGCTGCTCGATTCGCAGAAGCAGTTAAGCGACACCCAGCAAGACAACCGTCTGAAGCAGTTCAAGATCGACCAGCTCACGCACGAGATGGCGATATTAAAGCGCTGGAAGTTCACCGCCCGAAGCGAGCAACGGCAGGGCGAGCTGCGCCATCTGTTCGATGAGACGTTCGAGGCCGACCTCGAAGCGATCGGCCTTGAGCTCGAAGCGCTCAAGAGCGCCGATGCAAAGGCTGGCCCAAAGGCGCAACCCAAGCGCGCCCCGCTGCCGGCGAATCTGCCGCGTATCGAGTTCCGCCACGAACCGAGTGAATCGGTGTGCGCCTGCGGCTGCGCGCTCAAGCGCATCGGCGAGGACGTGGCCGAAAAGCTCGACTACACGCCGGGCGTGTTCACGGTGCACCGCCACATCCGCGGCAAGTGGGTCTGCACGAAGTGCCAGACGCTGATCCAGGCGCCGGTGGCGGCACACGTGATCGACCTGGGCTGCGGCGACGGCGCGCTGCTTGACCATCTGCAGCGTTCCAAACGCTGCACCGGCTATGGCGCCGAGATCGACGACGCGCAGGTGCTCGCCTGCGCGCGACGCGGCGTCGACGTCATCCAGCAGGACATCGAGGCCGGCCTCGACGTGTTCGCGGGCAGCCGCTTCGACGTGGTGGTGCTGTCGATGGCGATCCAGGCGACCCACCAGACCGAGCGCGTGCTGCGCGAGATGAGCCGGCTCGGTACCGAGGGCATCGTGTCGTTCCCGAACTTCGGCCACTGGTCGCCTGCCTGGTCGATCCTGCGCGGTCGCATGCCGATCTCGCGCGAGATGCCCTACCGCTGGTACGACACGCCGAACCTGCACCTGTCGACGCCGAAGGACTTCGAGGGCTTCCTCGAGGGACTGGGGCTCGCCATCACGCGGCGAGCATTCCTCGCTGACGGCCGTCCGGTAGGCGTCATGGCCGGCCTGCGTTGCACGCAGGCGATCTACGGGTTCCGGGTGCGCTGAGGTCGGCGTCGGCCGTCGCCCCCGTGCGGGGCAGGCCTATCCGAATGGTCCATCGTTCAACGGCCGTTGGGTGCGAACGGCTCAATCGGTGCGCCGTCGGCGGTTCATCGCGGGTGCCGACACTACAGGTCAAGCGCTTCGGGCGGGTTCATGACCCGACCGGCGCCACCCGTAGCCACGCGTCCCCCCGGACGTACACCTGGAGTCCGCGATGTCCACCCGCTTCCGCCCGTTCGCCATCGCCGCGGGGCCGCTCGCCGCCGTGTCGTCTGCCCACGCCCAGTCGGCCGGCGATCTCATGTTCACCTCCCTCAACGCCGACGAGGAGTGACACCATGCCCCGGTCTTTTTTCGGAAACCTGATCTACTCCGGATTGCAGGTGCTCGCCGCCTGCGTGCTCCTCACGCACGCGCTGACCGGCCATGCATCGACTTCCGGGCTGGTGATCAGCCAGGTCTACGGCGGCAGCAGTAACTCCGGCGCGGTCTACCGGAACGACTTCGTCGAGCTGTTCAACGGTGGCGCCTCGGCGGTCTCGCTGTCGGGCAAGTCCCTCCAGTACGGTTCGGCGACCGGCAACTACGGTTCGACAGCGTCGCTGATCGTCACGCTGCCGTCGGTCACGGTGCAGCCGGGCCAGTACTTCCTGGTCCGGCTGTTCTCCGGGACGCAAACCGGCGCGGCTGCGCTGCCAGCGGCCGACCATACCGGCAGCACCGACCTGTCGGGCACGAACGGCAAAGTCGCGCTCGTCGACGGCACGGCGGCGCTAGGCTGCGGCAGCACGGTCTGCACGTCTGCGCAACTCGCGTCCGTGATCGACCGGGTCAGTTACGGCACGGCGAACAACGCCGAGGGCGCCGCGGCCCCCGCAGCCTCCGGTGCGCTGTCGGTGCGCCGCGTGTCCTCGTGCGTCGACGCCGACAACAACCAGACCGACTTCCAGGCGGTGACGCCGACGCCGCGCAACACCGCGACCGCGCTGTCGTCGTGCACCTTCGCGAATGCGCCGATCGTGCCGAGCTGCCCGGCGGTGTCGATCGAAGCGGGCACGGCCTCGAGCCTGCTGCTGTCGGCCACCGATGCCGACAGCGTCGTCACCACGGCGGTCGCGACCAACCCGTCGCCGTCGTTCTCGTTGTCGTCCCTGGTCCCCTCGACCACGGTGGGCGGCTCGTTGAATGTGACGCTCGACCTGCCGGCGTCCCTCGCGGCCGGCAGCTACACCTTCGGCGTGACCTTCGGCAACGACGCGTCACAAACCGCGTCGTGCACGGTCGCGGTGACGGTAAGCGGCGTCTCGGTGACGCGCATCCATGCGATCCAGGGCGCGGGCGCGGCCTCGCCGCTCACCGGCCAGACGGTGACGACCGAAGGGGTCGTCACGCTCGTGACGAACAGCGGCTTCTTCATCCAGGACCCCACGCCCGACTCGGACCCCGCGACCTCCGAAGGCCTGTTCGTGTTCAGCGGCTCCCCGGTGCCGTCGCAGGCGGTGGTCGGCAACCAGCTCCGCCTGACGGGCACGGTGACCGAGTTCAACACGCTGACCGAGCTGACCTCTCCGACCGGGATCGTCGTGCAGTCTTCGGGCGTGGCGATCGGTCCGGTCGACATCACGCTGCCCGAGTCGTTCGAAGGGGAGCTCGAGCGTTACGAAGGGATGCTGGTGCGGATCGTCTCGACGATGACGGTTGCGCAGAACTACTTCCTCGGCCGCTACGGCCAGGCGACGCTGAGCTCGGACGGTCGGCTCTTCCAGCCGACGCAGCTGCACCGGGCGGGCTCGGCGGACGCGATCGCACTCGCCGCCGAGAACGCGCGGCGCGCCATCGTCCTCGACGACGGCTCGAGCAACCAGAACCCGGACCCGGTGCCCTACCTGGCGGCCGACGGCACGATGCGTGCAGGCGATACGGTCACGAACCTCACCGGCGTGATCGACCACGGGCTGGTCACCTCCGACTCGGCGGGCCCGCGCGACTACAAGATCAACCCGACCGTCGCGCCGGTTTTCGTCCGAGCCAACCCGCGCACCGCCACGCCTCCGGTGGTCGGCGGCAACGTGAAGGTCGCGGCCTTCAACGTGCTGAACTACTTCAGCACGATCGACCAGTCCGGCGGGCAGTGCCTGCCGTCGCTGACCCGCACCGACTGCCGCGGCGCCGACACCGCCGCCGAGCTGGTCCGCCAGCGCGACAAGATCGTCGCCGCGCTCAGGGCGATCGACGCCGACGTCGTCGGGCTGATGGAGATCCAGCGCAACGGCCAGGTCGCGGTCGACCAGCTGGTGGCGGCGCTCAATGCAGCGATCGGCTCGACGACCTACGCGTCAATCGTGCTGCCCGCGAACATGGGAACCGACGCGATCCAGGTCGCGATGATCCACAAGCCGGCGCGCGTGAGTCCGGTCGGCTCGGCGATCTCGGATACCGACACGATCAACAATCGTCCGACGCTTGCGCAGGGCTTCGCGCTGCCGAACGGCGAGCGCTTCGCGCTGGTGGTCAACCACCTGAAGTCGAAGAGCTGCTCCGGCGCGAGCGGTGTCGATGCGGACCTGGGCGATGGGCAGGGCTGCTGGAACGATCGGCGCGTGCTGCAGGCGCGCCGGCTCAAGCAGTTCGTCTCGCAGACGGTGCAGACCGCCTTCGGTACCGACAGGGTGCTGGTGGTCGGCGACCTGAACAGCTACGCAAAGGAGGATCCGATCGTCGAGCTCGAGGACGGCGGCTTCGAGAACCTCGCCCTGCGCTTCGAGCCGCAGGCGTACAGCTACACCTTCGACGGCCTGCTCGGCACGCTCGACTACGCGCTCAGCACGCCGTCCGCGTCGAGCGCGGTCGTCGGCGCGTTGCACTGGCCCATCAATACCGACGAGCCTTCGGTCCTCGACTACAACGTCGAGTTCAAGTCGAGCTCGCAGGTCACGAGCCTGTACTCGGCGACGCCGTACCGGTCGTCCGACCATGACCCGGTCGTCGTCGGTCTGTCGCTGATCCGCGAGATCGACGGCACGAGCGGGCGCGACACGATCACCGGCACCCCGGGTGACGACCGGATCGCGGGCGGCCCCGGCGCCGACACGATCACCGGTGGCGCCGGACGCGACGTGTTCGTTTACGCCAGCCTGCGCGACGGCCAGGACACGATCACCGACTTCACGCCGGGCGTCGACAGCATCGACCTGTCGGCGCTGCTCGCGTCGATCGGCGTCGATCCGACCAGCGCGCTCCAGGCGGGTGTGGTCCGACTCAATGGGGTCGCCGCCGGGACGCTGCTTTTGATCGATGCGGACGGCAGTGCCGGTCCGGCCGTGGCCCGACCGCTGGTGCTGCTGCGCAACCTCACGCCTGCGCAGATCGTGCCGGCCCGCGACTACATCCTCCAGTGAGACGACCGATGACTACCCGCTTCTCCCTCGCCCACGCATTCGCCGCTGTCGCGACCACGGTCGCGCTCGGGACCGCAGCCTCCACCGCGGGGGCGCAGACCACGCTCGACTTCGGCCCTGCATCGGGCTGGACCTTCATCGGCGACGCCGGCCGCCCGGCGTCGCAGAATCCCTCCAATGCCTGGTACGCGCCGGCTCTGACGTACTACGCCTCCGGCGGCGTCCTCGCCACGACGGCCGCCGCCGCCTTCGAAGACGACCTGCCCTTCGCGGCGGGCGGCACAAACATGACCGGTGTCGAGCCAGTCGCCGCCGGCCTGCTCCTCGAGACGGCCTTCGGGCTGGCGCCCGGCGCGCTCGACCCGAATCCCCCGGTCGTGAGCGCGTACGAAGGCTCCGGCTTCACCCGCCTCCTGAGCGTCTCGGCTGGCGACCGCCTGAACTTCAACTGGCAGTTCCTGACGCTGGAAGACGCCGGCGCCGACTATGCGTTCGCTGCGATCGACGGCACGGTGATCCGGCTCGGGGGCGCGGAGGTCGCGACCACGCTGCAGCCGGTGGTGCCCAACGGGGGCACCGTGCCCGAGACCCTGTTCTGGACCCCGCCCGGCTGGCAGTCGGGCGAAGTCGTCTTCACCCGCAGCGGCACGGTGCAGATCGGCTTCGGCGTGGTCGACGTCGGCGACTTCTCGGTCACGTCGGCGGTCGCGGTCGACAGCGTGATGCTGACGCCGGTGCCCGAGCCGGCGGAGTGGATCATCCTGCTCGCGGGTCTCGGCGCTGCGGGCGCGGCATCCCGTCGCCGCGCGGCACGGCGTCTCGGGCACGCCTGAGGCGCGCGCACGGCCGACGCGCGGGCGCGGCAGGGCCGCGCGTCGGGGGGCTTCGTGGCGCCGACCGGCTCGGCGGACTACGCTGAACGCATGTCCGCCGATCCCCCGCCTTTGTTCGGGAGCAGCTTCGAGCCGACGCCCGAAGCCGTCCGTGCCCGCCTCGACGCGGTCGACCCCGCCGCTTACGCACGCACCTGCAACCCCCTGGACGGCGCCGTCACGCGCCTGTCCCCACACCTGGCGCACGGTCTGCTTGATGTGCCGGACGCGCTGGCCGCGATCCGCACGCGGCACCACGTGCCGGTCTCGCACAAGCTCGCCTTCGAGTTCGGCTGGCGCGAGGTCTTCCGCCATGCGTGGCGGCATCTCGGCGAAGGGGTGCTGGACGACATGCGGCCTCCGCCGTGGCCGGGTCGCTGTGCCGCTACATCACGCGGCCGGCGCTGTCGGACGAGCGCATCCAGGTCAACGCGGCAAGGCAGGTGCAGCTGGAGTTGAAGACGCCGTGGCAAGACGGAACGACGCACCTGGTGCTGAGTCCACTGGAGTTCATGCAGCGGCTGGCAGCACTGGTGCCGCGGCCGAGACTGCACCTGATCCGGTATCACGGGATGCTGGCGCCCAACACGAAGTTTCGGGCGCGAGTGGTGCCGCAGGGGCCGGCTGCTCGGGCGCACGTGGCCACCGGCGTAGCGGCGCCCGCCGAGTGCGAACAGGCGGAGCCGGTGCGGGCCCGGGCGCAGCACATCGGCTGGGCGCGGTTGCTCAAGCGCGTGTTCGAGATCGACATGCGGCGCTGCCCGAGCTGCGGCGCCGGGGAGCTGAAGATCATCGCGGCGATCCTGGAGCGGGCAGCGATCGGGAAGATCCTCACCCACCTGGGGTTGGATCCGCTGCCGCCGCCCAGGGGGCGGGCGAGCGAGGCGGGCCACGCGTTCGCCGCAGACTGAGGAGCGCGCGCCATCCGAGGCGCGCGCCATGGGCTGGCGCACAAGCGCTGCAGCCGGGGTGGCGGCTGCGCGCTGTGTCCAGCGGCTCGACGGCCAGCCACAAGGCGTCGATGCGGATCACCTCAACAGCTCGCGCAACCAGGCGCCGCAGTCTGCAGACGCCGCCATCGGCCAGATCACCTTCATCTGCATCGGCCCACGTCTGATCTCGACCTCGATGTCACAGGGCCACTTCTCGTCGTGAGCCGCGATCGCTACCGGCACGAACGCCACGAGCACGGTGCTCGAGTGCGATGTATCGCGCGGCGATTCGTCGCCGGTCGCCTCGGCCTGCACGACCCAGCGCCGCTGCAGATTCGCATTGATCCCGTAAGGCAGCGCGATCGCAGCCACCGACACGCCCGCCCACCCGCTTTCGGCAACGACCTGGGCCTTGAACTCCTCGCTGTGTCTTCGCCGGCGGTACCGGCCGTCACGCAGGTCCGTCTCCGTAGCGTGCACGTGTCCATCTGAAGTTACTTGGACACGATGCTCCTTACCTCATGTGCTTCATTCAAGATGACTTTGCCGTGCGGTTACGCAGAACTCCACGCCCTGACGCTCCTTGGGCGACTGCTTCGGGTCGTTGACAGCCCTTCACGCAGGTCGGCGCCAGGTTGCCTGTGGCCGATCTGCGTCGGTATCCGATCAGTCCGCTGATCCTTAGTCCTTAGGCCCCTCTGTGTCGAGAAATGGCCAGGCGTCATTGCGCCTAAGACTTCGAGTCTGTGGTCATCAAAAAGCGATTTCGCGCCTATTGATGGCAGCGATTTTCGAGCGACCTTTACCGTAGCCGACTGCCTGCCCGAGTGAAACGTGTCGGCTGGCTTTACACAAGTCGAGGTGTGAGCTGAGGGATTGATGGTTAAGTGTCTGATTTTTTTACATTTGACACGTTTGGCCAGTTTCTTGCCTAACAACGCTTGTGAGCAGTTCTTGGCTAAGTCTGATTTCTTGTGCTGGGGGAACAAGCTTGGAGTTGCTCAGCGCTTTGAAGTTAGCAGGTGAGGTTACGAACCAGACAAAGCAGTTGTCTGTCAGGGTCAACAGCCCGGCTCTCAGGTCGTCCAATCCATTGCAGGTTTGCGTACGCTCGTTTCCCTTTCTCCAAAAGAATGCATCATGAAGAAAATCGTGTTCTCGGCCGCTTTCTTGGCAGTAAGTGTCTTATCCGCCACCGGCGCCATGGCTGCGCCGGTGATCTTCAATCTCCCTGTTAACAACCTCGGCCCTTTTGACAGCATCATCACCGGAACTGGTTCCTCCGTGAGCACGGTGCCGGCGGTTTTGGGCCAGTCCGTTTATAACTACATCGACAATAACGGTAATCCTGCAACCGTCACCGTCACCCGGCCGATCAGTGGCGCTGCAGCTGTTCCCAGCGAACCGGGTTTCGGATCTGGAAACGGCGGATCTGGAGTCGGCGCTATTTTCAACGCGCTCTGGGACATCGCCCCGGACGCCGGCAGCACTAACCTGGGCAGCCCGCCGATCCCTGGCTTCAATGACGCCGGCCTGACCTTCACATTCTCGTCGCCGGTCAACGCCTTCGGTCTCGAAATTGGCGACTGGGGAACCTGTTGCGAATGGCATGTTCGCCCCGGTAGCGTCCAGAGTGCTTATGGCGTCCCGGCCACTGGTTCCGGCCTGTGGATCTCCTTCGACGGCGGCGCCGCCACGCTGCCCGCCAACGCATTGAGCTTCAACGATAATCCAGGGCCGTCGGCTTACCAGGAATACACCAACTTCATCGGCGCCATCGACAGTTCGGGCTTCTTCAGCAGTGTGAGCTTCTTCGGCGATGGATTTTTCGAATCGTTGTACGCCGGGGGCACCTTGCGCTTTGCTTCCGTTCCGAAAGGGTCGGTTGGCACGGTCCCTGAGCCAGCCTCGCTGGCCCTGTTGGGTCTGGGCGTAGCCGGTTTGGTTGCTGCCCGCCGGCGCAAGGCCGCCTGACGGTCAGGTCCGGCGCGCACCGCGCGCCGCGTAGGAAACGGCCCTCTCGAGGGCCGTTTGCATTTTTGGGTGCCGCCCGTCCACCGATGCATGGGCGAAGGGCACTGCTGATCATTCGGCGCGCTGAACGATTCGCTTGATCGCATCGATCGCCCGGGCGGGGCCGCCTCGCCATTCAGCGCCTGATCGACTCTGCTCGGGTCGCGGCCCCGGTGTTAGCCGGCAAGGCACGGCGCGACGCGACGCTGGCATTGCAGCCGATGCTTCCTGACCCGCAAGGTCACACGCCGAAGCGTCGCTTCATCAAGCGAAAAGCTGCGTTTGCCAGCGCTGCGGCGGTGAACAAGCCGGCAGCGAACTGCACTGAAACCTAAGGGTCGCCGCTGCTGTCATAAAGCCATCCGGCAATCGGCGGCGCCGCGGTCATGATCACACCTGCCGAGGTCTTGCCGACCAGACCGAAGGCCAGGCTCAGCCAGACCGCGATCGACAGCTCGCGCAGTAACAGTGCAGACGCAACGGCCCTGACCGAGCACAGCCACCGCGTCGGAGACCGCACGAAGCGGTCGGTATTCGTGCAGCCCTTGCCGGCCCACCGGACTCTTTCCGCCGGGCGGGGCTGTGAGTCTCTGGATCAACAGTGATGAGGCCTTGGCAGCGTCCGTGGCGAGCCTTGCTCGTCGAATGAGCCGACTGAGCAGGTCGAACGCAACCTCAGGGTAGTCCTTCAGACAGTCTGTCAACACCGCCTGCGACACGACCGGGCATCGGGTGTCTTGGATGGTCGTGACGGAAGCCGGCCGCGTTGCGGCGGCATGGTTTGGCTCATTCGTCCGAGCTGCCGTTGAACAATTTTGTGGCTTTTTCGTAGGCCAGTTGACCCGCCGCATTGCCAATCAACTGGCCGGCGGTGTTGTCGTCCTTGAAATGGATACCGCCATACAGGCGCGACAGTCCTGCGTCGTTGACCGCGTCGCTGAATCGCTTGTAGGCGATGACCGTCGGCACCGCGGGCACGCCCGGCTCAACGCGACCAAAATTGGCGGGGATGGTGGTTTGGTAGCCGAACTTGTCGCTGCCGGTGAACAGTTGCAACACGGTGGCCGACGCGGAAGAAAATGACGAATGACCCGACACATATCCCGGGAAAGCGGGCGTCGGGTTGCTGCCCGGGTTGTAGGGCATCCATTTTTCGCCCTGAATGGCCTCCACCGGTCGGCCCGGGCCGCCCCAGGCCACGATTGATTGCCCCTGTTTTAAGAAGCGCACCGCCGTGATCGGGCGGACCCCTTCAAATTTGCGTTTCAGGTGCCAGGCCACGATGCCTGCATCAAAGGAAGCGTTGTGCATGGCAAAAAACATCTTGGCATCTTTGCCGATGCTGTGGTTATCGCGCTCGGACACGAATTGGGCAAACAAGCCCCAGTGCCCCGGCGGGAACTCTGAACCCGGGCCATCCGCCCAGTATTCAACGATCAGCTTGCGCTCCGGCGTCAGGTCCCGGCTGTACTTCAGAATCAGATCGACATTGGCTCGATAGCGTGCCGGGTTATCCCGTTGAATGGATGGCAAGGCCTTCAACCCGGGCAGGTTATCCAACTGATCTGCAGACGTGAGGGCAAAGGGTTTCACACGCGCCCAGTGGGGGGCAATAAAGGTCTGCAGGGTCCCCATGTCGTTGTAGAGCGCTTGCCAACTGTATTCATCATTGATGATGAGAGGCGCGCACACCAGCAATTGCGGCGTGCAAAACGGCAGTGGCGGGTTTTGCGACACGTAGCCTGTGTAGTCTTTGTAGGCACCCGGCGCGAGGTCACCATACTGGTTGGAGCCGTCATGGCGCCGGCTGTCAATGACCGCGAGCGCCACGCTGTTGCCCAGGCCGGCCGGTGTGCTGGTGTCGGTCGACAGGTTGTCAGGGTTGTAACCCATGGTCGCCATGGCAGTCCGCAGGCGTAATTCGCCTGCGGGAAACAGGTTGCGCAGACAGCCGTACGCCGCATAGCTGATGGCTTCTTTGCGGTTGGCCGCGCTACGCTCAGCGGCAGGCCGACGCAGGGTGTCACCCACCACCGCACCCAGGGCCTTATTGTTGTAGGAGGCCCAGGCGTCATAGATGCAGGTGTGGGCAATGGCCAGCGACCGGGCAACGACCGGTGGGCCTTGCTTGGCCAATCGAACCTCTGCCAGAGCGATCTTGTTCCAGTCCGAGACCACCGAGGCGTTCACTGCCAGGGGCACGGCCCCAGCCAGGATCAGCATCAATGGGGCGATGTGGCGCAACACGGGAGCGGTTTGGCGGGTTCTGGGCAGCATAGCGCCTCCGAGGTAGCGAAGCTCAAGGGTCGCAACAGGAGCGGCGCGCGTCAAGGTAGTTTCTGCCTTCGTCATGCAAACCCGAGTGCCCAAACCTCAGCTCAGTGCGCAGAACTCGCTTCGAAAGCGTTGCGGCGTCATCCCGACCCGATTCCGGAAGTCGCGGGTGAAGTGCGGCTGGTCGGCATAACCGCTGATAAACCCGATTTCAGCAATGGGCGTGACGGTCTCGATAAGCCACCATGACGCTGAACTGCACCGCGCTTTCGCCAGGATCTCGGTGTAGCTGAACCCGGCCCGGCTGAGGTGGCGCTGCAGGCTCCGTGGCGCCTCTCCTTGCGCCTGAGCGAGCTCGGTCAGAGTCAGGGGGTTCATCAAGTCTTGGCTCAGTGTGGTGAAACAGCGCTGTGCGCGGACGCTCCAGGTTTCAGGCGCAGCCAGCACAGGCGTATGGGCCCGGGATCGCAGCGGCCCAGGCACTACAGCCGTCGGAGTCCATTCGATGAACCATGCTGCCGTTCTCATCTGCCGAGCCAGGTCGGCAAGTGCCAGATGGTCAGGCTCCGGGTAGACCGGTACGTCGTCGATCCTTGCAGTGACGGTTTTGTCACCCGCCGTCTCCAGCAAGGCGATCAGCACACCCAGTACCACCAGATCCTCGGCGGGCATGGGGGGTGGATGGCGGGGACGGGCCAGGTGCACGATGTGTGCGTGGCACTCTGACAGGTCCCGCACTTCGATACGGTGGCGGGAGTGGATGTAGCGCTCCAGGCGAGTCCAGCGTGCGAAAAGGTCTTGCGGGTTGCGCGCCGACACCAGTGCGCGGTGGGTCGGCTCGTGCGAATAGTGATGCAAGCCGCGGCCCAACAGGGCCAGACAGCCCAAGCCGCCTTGTGCCAAGGCCGACCCCACGAGTTGACGCTTCTCATCCAGCGATACTTTGGCAAGGTCCCCTGCAGGCGGGTCCTCCGGGGGCGCCGGATTCAGTCCAAGCTCACGCATGCCCTGGCCAAGCACGCGCAACATGGCGGCACTGGCAAAGTCGGTGGTGGGTGTGGCAACAGTTGTGCGCTTCATGGGCGCTGCAGCGTGCTGCGCAGCGCAGCCTCCCGCGCGGGCAGCTGTTGCAGGCGCACACCCACCGCGTCACGAATCGCATTGGCGATCGCGGCCGCCGAGGCCACGATCGCGGTTTCCCCGGCCCCGGTCGGCGGCTGTGAGCTGTCCACCAAGGTCACGACCATCGGCGGCACATCCTGCAGACGCGGAATCGGTGACTGCAGGAAACTGGTGGCTCCGACCTGTGAGCTGGCGACCGGCAGCCGCTCGATCAAAGCCATGCCGAGTCCCCAGACCAGGTTGCCCTCGCACTGGGCACGGACCTGATCTGGGTTGATGACGCGGCCGCAATCGTGGGCACACCACAGCTTCAGCACCCGGACCTTACCTGTGGCCACCTCCACCTCCACATCGGCGACCACCGCCGCGTAGCTCATGGCCTTGTAAATGCCGCAGGCCACACCGCGACCGCGCCTGGTGTCTGGCGTGCTTTGCAACGACTGCTTCCAGTCGGCCGTTGCCGCCACACGCTGCAGCACGCCTGACAGGCGTGCATCGGTCAGGTGGTCCAACCTGAACTGCACAGGATCCGACCCCACTTGGCGCGCGCATTCGTCAATCGCGGACTCGATGGCAAAGACATTCGGACCCGCGCCAAGACCTCGCCAGGGGCCGGTATAGACCGGCAGCCTGGCCAGGTCAAACTCGGTGCGGCGCGCTGAAGCCCGGTAGGGCAGCGTGGCGCCGCGCGCTACACCATCGTCTCCGATGACGTTGGTTACCCGCTGCAGCCAAGGCGGCAACACCGCGGCCGTGAACAGGATGTGGCTGCTCGCAAAGCTGTGCCACCAGTCCTGGAGGCGGCCATTGTTCAGGCGTGCGCGGATGCGGTGGCTGGTCGGGGGCCGATGAAAGCCGAGCTGAAACTCCTGCGCCCGGCTCCACTGCACCTTGACGGGCATCTTGACGGCCCGAGCCAGCACCGCGGCCTCCAGCTCCACCGTGCAAATGGTCTTGCCGCCAAAGGCGCCGCCTACCCGCTGGCCGTGCACGACTACCTGCTTCTCGTCGAGGCCCAGGCGCTTGACCACCACGTCGCGCTGGAAGAAGACATCCTGCGAGCCTACCCAGAGTTGCAGGCGTCCCTGGGCGTCGAACTCCGCCACAGCAGCCCGTGGTTCGATTGGCGCGTGCGCAGCCAACGGCACATCGAATCGCAGATCCACGTCCCATGCACCGTCGGTATCGATCTGGTCGTCATGGACTTGATGCGACCGCCGAGGACTTGCTGCCAGACGCTGGTCGATGTCGATGGCGCTGTCGATGGTGGTTTGATCGAACGCCGAGTCCACGGTCCAGACCAGTGCAAGCGCCTGCTCAATCTTGTCCAGCGCGCCCGGTGTGCGCGCGACGATGCCAACACCGACGCTGCCGCCCGCGGTCAGCAACGGGTCTCGCACGAGTGCCACGAAGCCCGGCACGGCGCGCGCTGCGGCCTCGTCGGCTTGACTCGGGGTGCTTGCCAGCTCTGGCGAAGCCGGCGCACGCAGCACCCGGCCAAACACCTGGCCCTTCCGCCGGATGTCGGCCACATAGAGTGGTGCCCCCGTCACGATGGCCAAGCCCTGCTCCAAGGGCACTCGCACAGGGGGCGCGCTGCGTCCCTGCAGTGACCGCAGATCTTCCAGCGGCCGCGACACGACCTCGAGCTGCCCCTGTGTCTGGCCCGTGGCCAGTGCGTCTCGCAGCGCCGCGCAGGCTTGCGCAAGGGGCACTGCGAAGTCCTTGATCGATTCGCTGCCTACGGTGGCCCTGACACGGGTGATGTTCGCGGTGCTGTGCAGCCGTGCATCAACCGTCTCCCAGGGCACGCCCAACTCCATGCAGACGATCTGCTTCAAGGCGGTGAGGATGTTCTGACCCATCTCGACGCGGGGGATATACAGGGTTGTACGCCCGTCCAGATGGCGCACCCAGCCTAAGGCCTCTTCCCGATCGGGCTTGGGCCGTCTGGGAATGACCGGCAGGCTGCTACAGCCCCCGAGCTCAGGCAGGATGAGCACCGACAGGCCTGCCGCGCCGGCCAGCATGAAGCGGCGTCGAGTGCTGGCGGAGCCGCTCATGGTGTGCCGCTCGCTGCCATCTTCACGGCCTGCCGAATGCGCTGCTGTGTGCCGCAGCGGCACAGGTTGCCCGACAGCGCCGCATCGATCTGGCCGTCGTCAGGGCGCGGCGTATGCCGCAGCAGCGCCACTGTGCTCATGATCTGACCAGCCTGACAGAAGCCGCACTGGGAAACCGCTGCGTCGAGCCATGCCTGCTGAACAGGATGCAGCTTGCCTGCAGCGCTCAGGCCTTCGATGGTTGTGATGGCGGCGTCGCCCACGGCGCGCACCGCCACCAGGCAACTGCGCACCGCCGTGCCATCGACCAGAACCGTGCACGCACCACACAGCCCGGCGCCGCATCCGAACTTGGCACCCACAAGGCCCAGTGGTTCTCGAAGGACGCTCAGCAAGGTCTCGTCGCGCCATTCGGAAGGTACCGGCAACGACTGACCATTGACGTTCAGCAACATCGCAACTCCTTGCATCAGGAAAGCTTGTGATTCTGACGAAGTGTCGAAGCGCTGTATTGAACCTGCGCGCCAGCGTGTTCCGCTTGCTCCCGGCCCGAGGGCAGCGTCAGCTTTCGGTCGAAACGTTCCTGGATGGGTGGGTTACCGGAAGGTGCTGTCTGGCACTGCCGACCAGCCCGTGCCATCAGCCACGCTTGCGAAACACCACCACATGTTGCCAGGGCAGCGTATTGACCGTGCGCTCCCAGTCCAGCTCGAAGACGGCAGCCTCGCGCTTGATTTGCGCCTCGCTCATCTTGTGCAGCGGCTTGATCGGCACCCGCGGATCCTCTGCCTTGTACTCGACGAAGACGACACGGCCGCCGGGCTTGAGGGCCTTCAGCACGCTGGCCATGACCTCGTAGGGGAAGGCCAGTTCGTGATAGACGTCGACCATTACGGCCAGGTCCAGCGAGGCAGCGGCCAGCCTGATGTCGTCGACCGCGCCAAGCCGGGCCTCAATCTGCGTCAAACCGCTGCGCTTGGCACCTGCCTGCAGCAGGCTGATCATTTCGGGCTGTACATCGACGGCCCAGATCTTGCCGCCAGGCATCACCGCCGTTGCCATGCGCCGCGAGAGATAACCGGTGCCGGCACCGACGTCGGCCACGACCATGCCGGGCTGCAGCGCCAGCGCGGCCAGCAACAGGTCGGTGCGCTCTTCGCGATCGCGCTCCTCGCGCTCAAGCCATGCTGCGCCTTGCCAGCCCATCACCGCCGAGATTTCGCGATCCATGTAACGCTTGCCGATACCGTCGGCGCTCGCCGGCACAGTGCTGTAGCGCTGGGAAAATGAGGTGGATTGCGCCAGCGCGGCGCTGGTCGTCAGCAGCAGGGCAATGCAGAGGCACTGCCGGAAAGTTGCATTTTTCATCGCAGGGCCATCATGGTTGCGTTGTGTGGTCTCATCCGTCGCGTGCGGCGCTGGCGGGGCTGGCGGCAATGATGACCGGAAAACGTTTATCCCGACCGGTCTCTGACTCTGGTTTGACATCTCTTGCAGGCTTTGCTGCCCGCTGCGGGCTTAGTATGACCGCGATCTGAATCGTGATCTTGCTACACTCTATTGCATGATGACTCGCCAATCTCCGTGTCTGGCATCAAGCCTTGCCGATATTGCAGTAAGCATCAGCGCGTGCAGGGAAATCCAGGATCAGCGCCCATGGGGTTGACACCATGACCGGCACGACCGCGCTGGTCTGGTTCAAGCGCGATTTGCGGGTGCGCGATCATGCCCCTTTGGCGCAAGCCCTGCGCTGCGACAGCGCGGCAGGGCTGGTGGTCATTGAGCCGCAGTGGTTGGCGAGCCCCGAGTGCGACCCGCGCCATGTCGGCTTTCTGCTCGACTGCGTGGCCGACCTGCAGCGCAGCCTGGCCGAGTGCCAGTTCCCTCTGCTGGTACGGATCGGTTCGATGCCGCAAGTGCTGCAAGCACTGCGACAGGAGTTCGCTTTTACCCACCTGTTCAGTCACGAAGAAACCGGCCCAGCCTGGAGCTACGCTCGCGATCTGGCCGTCGCGCAGTGGTGCCGCAGCCAGGGCGTCAACTGGACCGAATTGCCGCAAACCGGTGTGGTGCGCCGCTTGCGATCGCGTACCGGATGGGCCGGGCGATGGGCCCAGCGCATGAACGAGCCCGAGGCCGCTTCGATCGCGGCGGCTTGCAGCCTCAGCGCGGCGACAGGGCTGAAGCCATCGCCCCTTCCAGGCTTGCGCGAGCTGGGCTTGCCCGCCCTTGGCGCGGCATTGCCACCGGCCGGCGAGCGTGCCGCGTGGGCCACGCTAGACAGCTTTCTTGACGGGCGTGGGCGCGACTACCGAAGCGCGATGTCCAGCCCCCTCAGTGCCAACGAAGGCTGCAGTCGGCTGAGCGCTCACCTGGCCTTCGGCACGATCTCGATGCGCTGTGTGCACCAGGCTACCGAAGCGCGGATCGCCACCACGCCCGATCGAAGCCTTGCTTATGCATTACGAGGCTTTGCCAGCCGCTTGCGCTGGCACTGTCACTTCATGCAAAAGCTCGAAGACGAGCCCGACATCGAGCAGCGCAACATGGCGCGCAGTGTCGACGGGCTGCGTGCGGGCGACGGCGTCAATGAGGGCGCGATCGACACGCAACGCCTGCAGGCCTGGTGCGAAGGCCGCACCGGGTTTCCGATGGTCGATGCCTGTATGCGCCAACTGCGTGCCACCGGCTGGTTGAACTTTCGCATGCGCGCAATGCTGGTCAGCTTCGCGGCCTACCACCTGTGGTTGCACTGGCGCGAACCAGGGCTGTTTCTGGCGCGCCAGTTCCTCGACTTCGAGCCTGGCATCCACTGGAGCCAGATGCAGATGCAGTCGGGCACCACCGGCATCAACACGCTGCGCATCTATTCGCCCTCCAAGCAGGCCCTCGACCATGATCCGCAGGGGCTCTACATTCGGCAGTGGGTACCGGAGATCGGAACGGCGTCCTATCCGCCCCCAATCGTCGATGAACGCACAGCGGTTGCCGCAGCAAAAGATCGGTTGTATGGACTGCGCCGGACCCATGAGGCAAACGCCGAGGCCAGCGCTATCCAGCAAAAGCATGGTTCACGAAAAAGTGGCTTGCCGCCGACCACGTCCCCGAAGCGCCGTACCCGTGCGGTACCGGACGGCCAGGGCCAGCTGTTCTAGCCCACCGCGCCCCTGTCAGAGGGTTGTGCACGCGACGATTGGAGCGGGGCTGCGCCGCTCAGCGCAACAGAGGCCCGGGGCCCGGTAAGGCCAGCAGATCGCGATGCCCGATGGTCAGCGCCAGTGTCCCGGTGGCCGCCTGCGCATGACGGGACGCCGCCCATTGCGCGAACGCCGACGCGCCGGCCGGTTCGAGCTCGCAAGCGACGGCGAGCGCTTCTTCGATCATCTGCCGCAGCAATTCGGGATGCTCGCCCGTAATCTGCCAGTCGCTGCGTGCAGTGCCAACCTTAAAGCCTAGCCGATCGAGTCGCAGGGCCATCTCATCGACGGCAGCAATGCCCAGCGCAGCGCCAAAGCCTTTGTCGCCGATCTGGTGGCGCTCGAACGCCTGGTGCAATCGCAGATCGTCTGTCATCGCAGGCTGCCACCGTCGCTGGCCATCGACGCTGAGGGTCGCCAGAAACGGGCGAGGTGACCGCCAGAGCATCTGGCAAAGACGATCGATCCAGTCGACCGAGACCAGGTCGAGAAAGGCTGTCGTGGTCAGGCCATCACAGTCGCTCAGCGCAAGCTGCCCGAGCGCTGCCTGCAGGTCGAGCTGCTGTGATCGCACCCGCCAGCGCGCCGGCCCAACGGTGAGCTCAAGCGCGCCGGTGGCCTCTTCGCGCACCCCCCATCCGTGCTGAGCTGCCCATCGGGTGATCTCGCGGCGTTGAGCAAACAGCAGCGCCGGGTCATTGTCGATCAGCAGCCAGTCCTGGTCGCCGCCGATCAGGGGCGCGAGCACACGCAGGTTAGCCCCGGTCCCGGCACCCAAGTCGATGATCCGGCGCGGTGTGTCGGCGATCGCCGCTGCGAAGTCATGCGCCAGGCCCGCGTCGCGTGCGGCGGCATCCACTGGCTCGCGCCGCGCAAGCCAGTCGGGCGAAAACCCGCTCATGCAGTCAGACCGTCAAGGGCCTGCGCCCAGCGCTGCACGGCCGTCGGCCAGTCGGACAAGCCTTGCGCGGCCCGCGCAGCGCCCGCGGCAAGCCTTCGACGAAAGGGCAGGTCGGTGAGTACCTGGCGCATGGCATCGCTGAGCGCAGCCACATCGCCCGGCGCAACCAGTAGCGCTGCATCGGCTGCAACCGTGTCAGGAATCGCCCCCGCCGTGGTCGCAACGATCGGCAGGTGAGACGCCAGCGCCTCGGCATAGACCATCCCGTAGCCCTCGTGGTGCGAGGCCAGCACAAAGACATCGGCACCGCGATAGGCAGCGTCAAGCTGATCCAACGACACCTCACCGGCCAGCGTGATGCGCCTGTCCAGGCCATGGGCGGTGATGGCGTCGCGCAACGCCCGGGCGCATGCCGGTTCGCGTGTCAGGCTTCCGATGCATGCCAGATGCCAGTCGATGTCCTGCAGCCGCGACAGTGCCTCGACCAGTTGCAGGTGTCCCTTGCGCTGCGTGACCGTCCCGACCGCAAGCAGTTGCAGCACGCGCGAAGGGTCTGCTTGAAGGCGATCGGTCGCGGCCGCAGCAGGCGAGGGTACTCGCGTGCCGGGCGGCGTAACCCGAACCCGATCAGAGGGAACACCGGCCGCGATGATTGCGGCCGCGGTATGCGCACTGGGGCACAGCAGGCCGCGCATCTGCGGCCACAGACGGCGCTCGATCAGGGCGTACGCCTGCGCAGTGTGAGCCGACAGACCGGTCTCGAGCGACAGCGGGTGATGCACGAAGGCGACGATGGACAGTCGCGCGGTGTGGGCGTCGAGACACTCGGTAAAGGCCGGCAAGGCAAGACCGTCGATCACCACGGTTTGTCCCGATGGCAGGCCGGCCAGCGCAGATGCTGCGGCTGCGCGCGCCGTCTCGTCGGTGCCAGGAAACTCGCCTGGCAGCTCGATCACCGCGACCGCCCGCCCGATGGCACGCAGACCGTCGACGACCTGCCGATCGAACAGGTAGCCGCCAGTAAACTGGTCGAGTGCTCCCGGAACAATCAGCGTGAATGCGGTCAACGCAGCGAACCTTCGAAGGTAGCCCAGGCGAGCGGCGACTCGCGCAACACGACCCGCATCGACGCGAGCGTGTCGGCCGTGCCGGGGCCGATTTTGCCTGCCTCGATCTGGCGCTTCATGCGGCGAAAAATCTCGCCGGCCATGAATTCAGTGGTGGTGTTGTGCCCGTGAAATTCGGGTAACTCGTCAAGATTTTTGAAGTTCAGATCGGCGAGTACCTCGTGCAGCACGGTCAGCGCCAGACCGATGTCGCAGACCAGCCCATTGGCGTCGAGTTGCTCGCGTCTGAACTCGACTTCCACGCCATAGGTCGCCCCGTGCAGCTTTTGTGCCGGGCCGAAGATCTCGCCGTTGAAGCTGTGGGCAATCATGATGTGGTCGGACACGGCGAGGCTGTACATGATGAACGGACTCCGGCAGGGGCAGTAAGCGGGTGGGTAGGACAGTGGGACGTGAAGGATCGTGCGAAATCAGTCGGGAAGATCAGCGATAGATCACGCTGTGACACAGCGTGCCATCGGGTCGGTCGGCCAGGCGCGACAGGGTGGCGGGCAATTCATCCAGTGTGCTCTGGCCGGTCAGCAGGACGTCGAAAACCGGGTCGGCCAGCAGTGAGACCGCCAGCTTCATTCGCCGCGCAAAATCCCATCGCACGCGCTGTGCGGTGGCCACCGCTCCCACCTGCGACGATCGCAGCGTCAGTCGACGGCTGTGAAAGGCCTCGCCAAGCGGCGTCGGCACCTTCTGCGCGCCATACCAGCTCATTTCGAGCACGGTTGCCTCAAAGCCGGCCAGCCCGAGCGCTGTGTCAAGCCCAGCCGGCTGGCCGCTGGCATGAATGACGATGTCGCGATCGCCCCCGGCTTTGCCCGGCTGCGCGAATCCGCACCCCAGCGCTGCCGCCAGGTCTGCACGGTCGGGGTCAGGATCAACCAGCTCGACCTCGACGCCGGGGATGCGAGCCGCGAGCGCCGCCACCAGCGCGCCGACCACACCGGCACCGACGACGCTGATGCGGTCTCCAAGTCGTGGCGCGGCGTCCCAGAGTCCGTTGACCGCGGTCTCCATGTTGGCCGCCAGTACCGCCCGGGTATCCGGAACCTCATCGGGTAAAAGCGTCACGGCCCCGATCGGCACGATGTAGGCGCTCTGATGCGGATACAGGCAAAACACTCTTTTGCCCAGCAGGGTGTCGGGTCCGGCATCGATCTGCCCGACCGAGGCATAGCCATACTTCAGCGGTCCTGCAAACTCGCCGGTCTGAAACGGGCAGCGCATTGTCTGCCACTGGCTCTCTGGCACCAGCCCCCTGAACACAAGGCTTTCGGTGCCGCGGCTGATGCTGCTGCGCCGTGCGCTGACGACCAGCTGATCCGGTCCGGGAACCGGCAGGACTTCCTCGCGGATTTCGCCCCGTCCGGCCTCGACGATCCAGAACGCCCGGGCCAGCCGATCAGACATCGAAATCGCATTCGATCATGACGTCCGCGCCCATCATCACCCGCCGGGTGCGGGGTCGCAGGCTGTTGTTCAGATCGGTGATTGTCGGGAGCACGATCGCCGGGCGGCCCGAACCGAGGATGACCGGGGCGATGGTGATTTGCAGTCGGTTGAGGGCGCCTGCTGCCAGAAAGCGCGAGACCGTGATGCCGCCGCCTTCGATTAGGAGGCTGCCCAGCCCGCGCAAGGCGAGCACGCGGCAGATCTCGCGCGGACTCAGTCCGCAATCTTCGCGCACGACCGGCACCACTTCGGCGAGGCCGAGCCGCTCGCCTTTCACGGCGCGATCGGCGCCGCACAACAACAGCGTTGGCGCCGACTCATCGTGAAACAGGCGCTGGCTGCCGTCGAGTCTGCGATCAGGGTCGATGACGACCCGCACCGGATTGGGGCCGGCGCAGCGACGCACGGTCAGTTGCGGATCGTCGAGTAAAACCGTTGTGACACCGACAACAACCGCCTCGCAAAGCGCACGCATCCGGTGGGTGTGGAGCAGGTCCTCGGCGCCGCTGAGCCAGCGCGACACGCCGCACAAGGTGGCGATCCGCCCATCCAGACTCTGGGCAAGGTGGCCCACCACGAATGGCCCCGCGCGGCGCGCGTCGCATAGCGGCCCGTAAAGCGCCTGCAGCGGTGAAGCAGGCGTGAGTGGCAAGCCCTCTCCTGGCGCCTGCGAACCGGCCGCCCGAGCAAGCAGTGCTTGCCATTCGCTGCTGTCGTCAGGCGCCGGTTCGCTGAGTGTGTTTGCACCGAGCGTGGTTGCAACAGGCGTGTTCGTGCTGAGCGGGGAGGCGTTATCGGTCACGGGGCTTGATGTCATAGCCGGATGAAAATCGGTCGAAAACCATGTCCGGTGCGCTCAGATTGTGGGTCGATGGCTCGATGCGCCCAAAGCGGGCCGACGGTGCCCGGATCCGCTTGAGGTCCATGATTGGCGCCTGTGCGCGGTGTGCGGAGGCTGACTGCGGCCAGACGGCAACCGCGACATCGGACTGAGTGGTCGTCACGAACATCGATCGCAGGGCTGCAAACGGGCGGTCGGCGGGCAGCGGCGTCTCGAGCGTGACGGCCAGATCGATGCCGCTGCGGGTTGCCTCGGTCACGGTCAGCGTGCCCCTGGAGCCATCGCGAAAATGCAGACGAAAGCGCTGTGCGCCGGGCTCGAATTCGATCTCGCGGATTGCGACATAAGGGCGGCCATCTTCGGCAATCGGTCCGATCAGAAACGAACTGCCATAGGCGGTGTCGTCAAGAAAGACGGGGGGCAGGGGCTTTGCGCGCCAGTAGCCATCGGCGGGATAGACAACCAGAATCTCGAGTTCGTTTCCGGCGGGGCCAGCCTGAGCGACACGCGGCCCTTTGACCGGCACGGCGGGCGCAATGCCCCGACGCAGCAACTGTACGAGGTGAAGCCCGGGTTCGTTTCGGGTACCCACCTTGAAATCGACCACCTCGGGGCGCCAAAACGAGCCGAACCGGTGGCCCACCAGCCGGATCGACTCATCCTCATAGAGGATTGTGGTGCGCGGCTCAAAGGCGAAGCTCGGATCGTTCGACATGTCGCAGGCTGTGAAGTCTGGCGCGGTGAGGTCTGTCGTGATGTCGGCAACGTAGGGTGGATGTTCGGCGCGGATGCGAAACGCGCTGATGTCAGGACCCTCGAGTTTGACGTAAACATTGTCTTCCTCGGCGCACCGCGTCGGTCGACTGGCATTGACGAAATCGACAGAGGTCGCAACCGGGGTCAGTGTGGTCGCACTGATCGCAGCGCAACCCGCAGCCAGCAGCGCCATCGAGAGCGCCAGGCTGCGCCAGGCTGTGCTTGAGGGTTGATACCTCAAGGATTGGTTCCGATCGAGGGCCCGGCCCGGCCAGCGAACAGGCTCGCCGGCGATGCGACTGCGCCGTGCGGCGCGGCAGATGCCGCCGCGTTACCCAAAGCAAGCTGAGACCAGGCTTCTTCGGGGGTGCGGCACAGCCCTTTCTGCGCCATTTTGCGACCCAGGCGCGGCGATGCGCTCAGCATGGCCAGGGGCACGCCGAGCAGCAACCCGGCAATCACAGGCAGCACAAACCAGATACTGACCGATGGCGCATACCAAGCGCCCGCGGCGAGCCCCAGCCCCAGCAGCGCCTGCGGCCACAGGCAGCGCACCGCATCCGACAGCGGCAGGCCATGGGCCTCCCGCTGCTGGGACGTCCAGCCGACGCGTCGGCCAAACGGCAGCCCCAGGATGAACAGACTCACCGCCACGGCCGAGATCGGCGCCACCAGCAGTGTCAGCACGGTCTCCAGCAAGGCACTGCACGCGATGCGAAGGCCGCCACCATACGCCGCGCGCAGCCTGGGGCGCAGCAGCACATCGACGAGCGTCGCAATCTTGGGTGCGAAGCTCATGATCATGATGATCCCGAAGAGCAGCAGGCCGGCGTCAGTCTGGATCGGCGCCTGCCGCAGCAGACCCAGTACGATCAGGCCGAGCCAGGCCAGCGCGCCGAGATACATGGCAATGGCTAGCAGCAGTTGTCAGCGACTGACAGGCAATAACCCCGGTAATCCCAGCAGCCTGAAATACTGCATGTTGCCCTGGCACCAGCGCAGATCGCGCCGGATGAATTCCGGCAGCGTCGGCGGGTTTTCCTCCCAGCTGCCTTCTTCGATCGGCAGGACGCGGACCTCGAATCCTGCCCGGCGCATCAGCACCGCTTCGACCTGATCATGGCTCAGGATATGCCCGCCCAGTGGCGGGCTGCCGCGCAGCATCGGCAACTCGCAGTGCGCGATAAATGGGGCCAGTCGCAAAATCGCGTTATGCCCCCAGTAGGGTCCGCAGTCGCCCTGCCAGAAGGCCGATCCGAGCGTATACGACCGCATGCCGAGCCGCATGCCGAACTGAAAGATGCGGGCAAACGGGCTGGCACTGGGCAGTCCGGTGACCAGTGTCTGCAGGATGCCGATCTGCGGGCAGCGTTGCATGACGCGCACGAGCCGCAGCATTGATTGCGGTGTCATCAGGCTGTCGGCATCGAGCACGATGGCGAACGAATGCGCTTGCCCCCAGCGCATACAAAACTCGCGCAGATTGCCCGCCTTGAATCCTTCGCTGTGCTCGCGCCTTCGGTAAGTGATCTCGAGGGCCGAACCGAAGCGTTGTGACAGCGCGGCAGCAGCCTGCACCTCGGCTGCGGCGATCTCGGGCTGATTACTGTCGCTCAGCATGTAGAGATGAAAGCATTGCGCCTGGCCAGTGGCGACCAGTGCGTCGAGCATCCATTCGAGATTTCGCCGGATGAGTTGCGTGTCCTCGTTGCGAATGCAGATCAGCAGTGCGGTCGAGCTGACGATCTGATCGTCAGCCTCGCCGTGCTGAAGGCCGGGTGCGACCACCGACACCGGATCGCGGCTGAATTGCATCAGTAAAAAGCCGATGACCGCGTTCCAGAAGCCAATGGCCGTCCAGGGCAGCGTCAGCGCAAACAGCCCGAGCATGGCGATACCAAGCGGGTCTGGGCCGCTGGTCGACAGCGTTCGGGTCATCAGCCAGAAAAGCCCCGCCGCGCTGGCGGCGACGAGCACTGCAAAGCCTCGCCTTCTCCAGCGCATCGACATCATCGACACTCGCATTCAGGTCATCCGCTTGAGAACGCCGTCGCGACGGATGAAGGTGTGGTACACGACGCCAGCCAGGTGGGCCCCGATCAGCGTCCCGATGGCGACGGCGCCGCATCCGTGCAGAAAGGAGAGCGTCTTGGCAAGGGCCTCGTCTTTGCCGATCGGCGAAGGCAGCGGGATCAGATCGAACACTTTCAATGGGAAGCCCCAGGCGTTGGTGGCCAGAAAGCCGATTGTCGGCATCAGCAAGAGCAGGGCATACAGCGAGAAGTGCGTCAGGTGTGCGAGTCGTTGAATCAGCGCCGGCGTATCGGGCGGCAAGGGCGGCGGCGGATTGAACCAGCGGGTCAGCAGCCTCGCGATCGCCAGTGCGAAGACAACCACGCCGAAGCTTTCGTGAATGTTGTAGAGACGAAACTTGAACGCCTCGTCTTTGGGTTCGAAGTAGACGATCCACAGCCCGGCTGTGATCACGACAACCATCAGCACTGCGGTGAGCCAATGCAGCCAGCGGGCGGCAGTGATATATCGACGTTCAGTTGTCATGGTTGTATTGGCTCGGGCTGCGGCGTTACTGGACGAGCGGGTGATCGCTAAATGCCCGCCAGCCCTGGCTGGCGCCGCAGCGTCCTTGTACCACATGGCAGACCGTCCAATTCGCCGGGCTTCGTGGCCTTAGCCAGTGTTGGTCAGCAATCCCGCCGGCGCTCAAGGCGGCTAGCTCCCTGGGACTGGCGGCTCGACCGGCGCAGGTAGGGCATCGGGCTCGGGCAGCTTGGCAAGCGGCTTGTGAACCATTTTTTCGCCGTCCCACTGTTGCCCGCACCAGCAGCAGCCCTTGGCATCGATGATGCAGGTTCCGCTGCCGCAGCAGCGTTCGTCATTTTTCACGGAGTTTTCCTGTTGTCGGGGCATGAGCGCCGGGTTGATCGAACCGCCGGGCCAGGCCCTGCAGCGGTGGTCGGAAACGCAAGAAGAGGCGATAGACCTGCTCCATTGTCCAGGCCATTCCTGGCAGGCGCCCCATAAGGGCCAGCCAGCGCCAGCCCGGCAGAGCAGACCACAAGGCCAGGAAGGCCTGCGCGCCGCTCAGCAGGCTGCCGTCCGGGCTTTGTACATGAAAGCGCGCCAACAGATTCTCTCGGGTGGTGCCGGGAGGCAGTGGCGCACCGACCTCACTGACATCGGCAAAGCACACCTGCGTATGCGGGCTCAGTGGCTGCAGACCGCGATAGACGCTGATCTCGCGGCGACACAGCGGGCAGGCGCCGTCGTAGAGCACGGTCAGTGCCGGGCGTTCCTCGCCCGCGGCAAGTACAGGTAAGGTCGCCAGCGACGCCCCGTCGCTGGCAACAGTGTTGCGCTCGATCTGCCTTTTTCGGCCTGGCCGCTTCAACAGCCTATTCATCTTTCTCATCGGTCATGGTCTGCGCGGTGGCAGCTGTGGCAGGTACTGCACCGCAGGCAGTAAGGGTCTTCATGAAGGTCGAGCGGGTAATGGGTAAAGGCATTCGAGACCCCTCGCTGCCCGGTGCCGCTGCATCGAACGGCAGGTCAAGGACAGCCGAGTGAAGCGACCCGGCAGACTGCCAGGCGCCCTCGATGCCCGAATCACCGAAAAAGTCGCCGCATACGCCCAATCCCAGCGCAGGATCCCACCACGAGGGCCTGGACGGCTTAGCCTTCATTGCCCGAGGCGAGGCATAGCGCCAGCGATGCGCGGTGCAGTGCTGCCACTGCACTGGCTGACCCAGATAACCGGCAAGCGCGGTTTGCATCGATGTCAGCACCTCGCCGGCCGGCTGTTCGATGTGCTGACGGCTCCACCCGGGGCGCGCGTGCGCGACCCAGTGGTCCTGTCCGGCGATTCGGGTCCGGCCAGGTTTGCGATCGCTTCGCACCACCCAGCCAAGCGGCCCGCTGATCGGCCTGCCCAGATCCCAGTCGATGGCCGGCTCAAGCGAGTCAGCCACCCCCATCAGCGTCCAGCAGGGATGCATCGAAACGATCGATGCGCTGCGCGCCCAGTCAGGGCGATGAGGGCTGATGAGCGGTGCGGCCTGCTGCGGTGGCAAGGCGACGAGGACGGCATCGAAGGGCGTGTCGTGGCGCTGGTCGCCGGCAGTGATCCACCAGCCGCTCGCGTCATGTTGCAGGCGGTCGACTGCAAACGACCAGGTTGAGCTGATATCCGAGAGGAGACGCCGGCAAAGCGACGGCATGTCGGGCACCGGGACATGAAGTCGAGCGTGTCCTTCGAGTGGCAGACCGCCGGGCGCTGGGGTGGGTGTCCATTCGGCCAGCCAGTGTTCACGGGCTGCCTGATCGATGAAGTCCTTAAACCCTTGTGTCACCGCGCTCAGGCCGATCGCCCCATGATCGAGCCGCGCCGTGCAGCGGCGCCCGTCACGGTCGATCCATTCGAGGCGTCGACTGGCCAAACGCCCTCCGGGGCCACGTGACTTGTCGAAGACATGAGCCGTTAACCCGGCTTTGGTCAGCGCGCAGGCCAAGGCTGATCCGGCGAATCCGGCGCCAATAATCGCTACGGTCTCAGGAATGACTCTTTTCACGCCGGTTAGGATACACATTATTGATTCAAATACTATTCATCCTATCGAGCTTACCGTCTAATAAACGAGTCATTGCTGAGTCATTGCCGAGTTGTTATGGGGCGACGAAGGCGAGATAAGTCAATCGATTAGCCAAGCGCGAGCGACCGAAGGGGTCGTGACCGATGGTTGTGTAGCGGTGCAAAAAGGCATCGTCGCAAGCAGGCTGCCGCAGCGCATCCGCCCGGCTTTACCGCGCCGTTGGCGGGCCAGTGACCCGGTGCGCGGGCCGCTTGAGCCCTGCCCGGGCTGCCGCATCGATGCGCAGCGCTGCGATGGATGAGTCAATCAATTGACATCAGGTAAAATCTTTTTTTTCCGTGCGCTTGTTGCAGCGACCGGGCAGCAGATTCCCAGGAGAATCACGTGATAAAAAAAGTTTGCTCGCGGCTCAGGCAGATGCTCCAGGCCCTGATGCTGATGCTGCCACTGGCAGTGGCAGCGCAAAGCGCTGACAGGCCTTACACCGTCGAGCAGCTCGACCAGATGATGGCGCAGATCGCCTTGTATCCCGATCCGCTGCTGTCCCAGGTCCTGATGGCCGCGACCTATCCCGACGAATTTGCGCAGGCCGTGGCCTGGTCAAAGGCTCATCCTGACGCAAAAGGCGACGCCGCCGTTCAGATGGTCGCCAACCAGCCGTGGGACCCATCAGTCGCCTCGCTGGTGGCTTTTCCCGATGCCCTGATTACCTTGGGTGACAGGCCTGACTATGTGCGCAACCTCGGCGACGCCTTCCTCGCACAACCACAAGACGTCATGGACTCGGTGCAGCGCTTGCGACTGAGCGCGCAAAAGGCGGGCAACCTTCAGTCAAACGAACAGGTGAAAGTCTCGATGCAGGCGGCACCACCCCCCGCGCAGACATCGTCCAGCGTCGTGGTTACCTCGGCTGCGCCACCGCCGCAAGTCATCGTGATACAGCCGGCGCAGCCCTCGGTGATTTACGTGCCTGCCTACAACCCGGCGGTGGTCTATGGGCCATGGATGTATCCGTCCTATCCGCCTTACTACTATCCGCCGCCGCCCGGTTACTGGTGGTCACGCACGATCGCGACCGGCATCGCATGGGGTGTGGGCATTGGTGTGACCAATGCTTTATGGGGCGGGTTCAACTGGGGGCGTGGCGACGTCAATATCAATGTCAATCGCTACAACAATATCAACGTCAACAACCGCCTGAATGTCAATGCCAGCAATACAAGCTGGAATCACGACTCCAGCCATCGCGGCAATACGCCCTACAAAGGTGGTGACGGCACGCGCCAGAGACTGGACAAGCAACGCGAGGTGGCTGATCGCGAGCAGTTCCGCGGTAGAGAGTCGGCAGCCGCCGGCAACCGCGAACCAAACCGTGATGCAAGCCGCGATGCAAGTCGCGAGCGCGCGGCGCAGGCCATGCAGGATCGCAGCGCCGGCCAGGACCGATCGGCTGCCAGACCGGCTGCCGGGGCAAACGCTGGCGGGCAGGGGCCTGACCGCGACGCCGCACGCCAGAGAGCAGAAAGTGCTGACCGCGACGCCGCACGCCAGAGAGCACAGGAGGCTGACCGCGACGCGGCACGCCAGCGTGCGCAGCAATCGTCACGTGACAACGCGCTGAGCGGTGCAGGCGATCGCCAATCGCGTCAGCAGATCGACCGAGGCGCAGCAAGTCAGGCCGCCGCACAGCGACCGCAGGCGACGCCTGCGAGGGCGCCTGCCGCGGCTGGCGGTGCAGCAATGGCCAATCGCGGCGGTGCAGGGTCAGCACAAGCCAGGGCTCCCGCTGCAAGGCCGGCTGCCGCGAATGGTCCAGGCGCAAGGGCCGGTGGTGGTGGTGCCGGTGCAGCGAGGGCTGCCGGCGGCGGGCCTCGCGGTCGATAACAGGAAATATGGATATGAAGACACACTCATCTGCCCTGCGCTTGTCGCGAGTGGCTTTCGGAACTGCGCTGATGGCCGGCGCCCTGGCGATCGCCCCTGCGGCTGTCGCACAGGCCCTCTATGCAACACCGGTGGCCGCTTCACAAGCGCTGGTCGACGGCATTGCGCGCAGCGACGATGCACAGCTGAAGACGGTTCTGGGCGCCGATTACAAGCGCTATATCCCGGACAGCACAAATTCCTATGCCGACAGGTTGGCGTTCCTCGAATCCTGGTCGCGTGCAAACAGAATTATCGACACCGGAACCGGCAAGGCCATGCTCGAGGTGGGCACCAACGGCTGGACGCTGCCGATTCCGCTCGTGCAGTCGGCCTCAGGCTGGCGCTTTGACACCCGTGCCGCCCCTGCCGAAATGCGCACGCGGCGCATCGGGCGCAACGAGCTTGCTGCGATCCAGGTTGCGCTGGCCTACACCGATGCCCAAGAGGAGTATTTTGCGAAGGACCCCGACGGCAAGGCGACCAAACACTTCGCCCGGCGAGCGCTGTCCTCGCCTGGCAAGCGCGATGGCCTGTACTGGGCATCCTTGCCAGGCGAAACCCAAAGTCCGCTTGGTCCTGATTTCGCCGATGCCAAGCCAGGGATGGCCTATCACGGTTATCTCTATCGGCTGCTGACAGCCCAAGGCAAGGATGCGCCCGGTGGCGCGAAGAGTTACCTGCGCAATGGCCTGATGACCGAGGGTTATGCGCTGATCGCCTGGCCCGAACGTTATGGCGACACCGGTGTCATGAGCTTTATCGTCAATCGGGACGGTATCGTTTACCAGAAGAACCTGGGGCCAGCCACAGACGCCGCCGCGCGAGAGGTCATGACCTACAACCCGGACGCGAGCTGGTCAAAAGTCAAGCCTTCGAAGTAGCCGTTTTTGGGCCAAGCAGGGGCGCGGTCCTCACGCCTTGGCACGGCAGATACACTGTCGAGGACACCGGGCCTTTCGCCTGGGAGCCTTCCATGCACCATAGCGATTCGAATGTCAGGATCGAAACCCTTCTCGATATGCCTGTCATCGATCTGAGCAACTTGACCGTGGAAGGTGTCCAGGAAGGTTTCAAGTCCGGCGCCTTCACGGCAGAAAGCCTCACCCAGGCGTGCTTGCGACAGATTGACCTCTACAACAGCCACTACAACGCGATCATTTTTCTGAACGACGCGGCCCTGGCCGACGCTCGGGCGATCGATCAACGCCGCCAGGCCGGCGAGCTGCTTGGGCCGCTTGCCGGTGTCCCGGTCGTCATCAAGGACCCGATGGACATGGTCGGGTTTCCGACGACGGCCGGCTGGTCACTGCTCTGCAGCAAAGCCGGTGGTGTTGATCTCATGCCTGAGACTGATGCGCCGGTGGTCGCACGCATGCGTGCCGCAGGTGCCATTTTGCTGGGCAAGACCAACGTGCCGGTGCTCAGCAGCTCGGGTACCCATGCCGACAACAGCTGGGCTGGGCCGACGCTGAATGTTGTGATGCCCTCGCGCGTGCCGGGTGGCAGCAGCACCGGAACCGCGGCAGCCGTCGGTGCCAGCATGGCGGTGCTCGGGCTGGCGGAAGAAACCGGTGGCTCGATCCAGAACCCTGCATCGGCGCAAGACCTGGTCGGCATCAAGCCGACCATCGGCCTGGTACCTAATGCGGGCGTGGTGCCTTTGTCGGGCAACCGCGATGTCGTGGGGCCGATTGCGCGCTGCGTTCGCGATGCCGCGCTGTGCCTCGATGTATTGGCCGGATATACCGCTGAAGATCCGAAGACACTGGCCGGTGTCGGAAAGAAGCCGCCGCTTGGCTACACCTCAAAGCTTCATGCCGGGGCACTGAAGGGCGTGCGTCTTGGGCTCTATGGCCCGGGCTGGCGAAACCAGCCGCTGTCGGCCGAGACGCAGCAACTCTACGACGGTGCCACGCAAGAGTTGAAGGCACAGGGAGCCATCCTGGTCGGCGATCCGTTTGAAGGGTCGGGCTTCGCAGCCTTGAGAAAAGAGACGATCCCCACCGCCGATTTCGACGCGCGCGGCCTTGAATCAGTGCCCTACGATCTTCAGAAGTACCTTGAACGCCTCGGCCCGAACGCAGCCCTGAAGAGCTTCGCGGCATTTGCCAGGGCCACTGCCCGCGAGTCGGCCTTCGGCCCAAAAGGTCTGCTCAGTTTCCTGCACAGGCTGCCCCAGTTCGTGGCCTGTCTGAAGTCGCCCACGGTACCGCCCGACCTGTCCGAATTTATCGCGGTCAAGGCACGCTACCTTGAGATCGTCGAGGAGGTCTTTGCGCGTGAAAGGCTCGATGGCCTGGTGTTCCCTCAGATGCGTCAGGAGTTGCCCCTGGCCGGATCGGGGCTCACCATCAAGGAGACCACTGTCAGCGAAATCAATATCGCCGGCATGCCTGCGGTTGCGATGCCTGCAGGCTACTACGCGTCCGGTGCGCCCTTCGGTCTGCTGTTTGTGGGCAAACTCTGGACTGAGGCCGATCTGCTGGCCTATGCCTACTCCTATGAGAGTGCGACTCGGCATCGAAAGGCCCCGGTTCTGACAATCCGCTGATCAGCTGCAGCGTGGCCTGCCGTGTCGTGTCGTGTCGTGCCGTGTCGTGCCGTGTCGTGCCGTGTCGTGTCGTGTCGTGTCGTGTCGTGTCGTGTCGTTTCGCGGCAACCGGCCTCCCGTGAGGCCCGGTTTGCCGCGCAGCCCTTTTTGCCGAGCATGCGGCGCGCAAGCTTATCGCCATGCCGGGCATAATCCGGACGCGGGACGCTGAGGTTCCGTCAATGCGATGTCGGACCTTCCCCCTTTCAGCCCCTCAATGATCGATCGACGCGCGCCTGTGCCCCAAGGCCGGGTGCAGCGCCTGTGGCACTTCGGCCGTGCCCTGGGCGAGATGGCTGCCGGTGCTGCAGCGCAGGGGGTTGACAGCCTGGTAAGGGGGGAGCGCCCCGAATTGGCGGCCTTACTGCTCAATCCGGGAAACGCGCGTCGGCTTGCCGAGCGCTTGTCGACGATGCGTGGCGCAGTGATGAAGGTCGGCCAACTGTTGTCGATGGACAGCGAAGGTTTATTGCCACCGCATGTTGCCGACCTGCTTGGTGGTCTTCGCGATCAGGCCCATGAAATGCCGGCATCCCAGCTGGTGGAGGTACTTGAGCGCGAGTACGGCAGCAACTGGAGCCGACGCTTTCGTCGCTTCAGTTATCGGCCGGTTGCGGCGGCATCAATCGGCCAGGTGCATCGGGCAGAAACCCATGACGGCCGCGTGCTCGCCTTGAAAATCCAGTATCCGGGGGTGCGCCAGAGCATTGCCAGCGATATGGCCAATCTGGCGCTTCTTGCACGCACGCCCGGCCTCGTGCCGGCTGGCATCGATATAAGGTCCTTGCTTGCCCGTGTTCGCGCTCAGCTCGAGCACGAAACCGACTACCGCGCAGAAGCGCGAGCCGCCACCGAGTACCGGGCGCGGCTGGGCGATGACCCGGTATTGACCGTGCCGGCTGTCGTCGACGAGCACTGCACCGATCACATCATCGCCACCGATTTCGCCGCTGGCTTTCCGGTCGATCGCCTGGCCCAGGGCGACAGCCCTCAGGCACAGCGTGACCATGTCGCGGCGTCATTGAGTCGGCTCGCGGTGCATGAGTTTTTCCGGATGCGACTGGTCCAGACCGACCCGAACTTCGGCAACTACCTGTTCGATGCGAACAGCGGCCGCATCGCGCTGATCGACTTTGGCGCGACGGAAGCGGTCACGCCCGAGCGCGTGGCGCAGCTGCGCGAACTTGGCCGTGCGCTGCGGGAAGACGACAGGCATCGCCTGGCCACCGCGTGCGAGGTCGCTGGCTTTACTGCAGCCGAGGACCCTGTCGAGCAGACCCGTGACGTGATCGCGATGATGCGTATGGCCGGCGAGCCGCTGCGTCATGCCGGCGCCTTCGACTTTGGGGCCTCCGACCTCTTCGCCCGCGGTTTCGAACAAGGGCGAGCCCAGTTTTTCGGTCACGGGTATGCCCGTTCACCACCCCCCGATCTGCTCTTTTTGCAACGCAAATTCGCCGGGACCTTCATGCTGTGCACCCGCTTGCGCGCGAGGGTTGACCTTGCAGCTGTGTTCGGCAACGAGCTTGCGCCCGTCACAACAAGCGCATGACACCAGCGCTTATCGGAAGATTGAAAGACACAATCGCGTGACATTCTAGGTCTGCGCCCTCGTCGGGCAGCAACATGAGGACCTACGCGGCATGAGCGCTTTGATTACCAACCTTCGCATCGCGCACAAGTTTCTGCTTGTCGGTCTGATCGCCCTCGTCATGCTGGCAGTGCCCGGTACGCTGGTTGTGCAGGACCGTATCGGTCAGTGGTCGACGGCGCGCAAGGAACTGTCGGGTCTGCCGTCATTGAGCGCCACGCTGTCGCTGATTCGCCTCGCTCAGCAGCACCGCGGGTTCTCAGCCGGCATGCTGGCGGGTAACGAGGCGATGGTCGCCAAACGTCAGGCAAAGCAGGCCGAGGTCGATCAAGCGCTGGCGGCGGTGCAGGAGGCCGTGGGCGCCCTGAACAGCGAACGCATCACTCAGAGTCTGCGAGTGTGGTCGTCAAGCTGGAAGACGCTCTCCGGCGAAGTGGCAGGCAAGGCGATTCCTGCGGCGCAGAGTTTTGCCAGGCACACCGCGCTGATTGCTGATGCGCTGGCACTGCTTGAGGAACTCAGCCATGAAAGTGGTCTGGTTTTCGAAAGTGACCCTGCGACTTACTTTCTGCAGGCGGCTGTGCTGGCGGCTTTGCCAAAGGTGACCGAAGACCTCGGGCAAATGCGCGCGCGCGGCGCCGTGCTGCTGACTCGTGGCGAGGCCTCGGGGGCTGACAAGGCGCGTTTCGAAGGCATGTCTGCGCAGTTGGAGCTTCACATGCGCGAAGCCGCAAAGCTGTTTGATCAGGTGTCGCAGGTCAACCCGGAGATGGGCCAGGCCCTGGCTAAACCGCTGGAAGCGGCCCGTTCGGGCGCTGCGCAAGCGCTCAAGCTGATGGAGGAGCACATCCTGCAGGCCGACAAGATCGCTTATCCGGCCAGCGACTACTTCGCAGCCTACACCCGGGTCATCGACGAACAGTTCGCGCTGATGACGGTTGGCTTCACGTTGATTGAGGAAGCGCTGGCGCAACATGCGGCAGCAGCACGCAGCAGCCTTATATGGCTTTGCGTCAGCCTCGCCTTGCTCGCCGCACTGGTGGTGTGGGTGATGTCGATCGCCACACGTACCACCACATCGGCGGTCGGCAATGCGTTGCGCCTGGCTCAGGCGGTCGCCGAAGGCGATTTGCGCTCGCGGGTGCAAGTAAAGGGCAATGACGAGATCGCGCAACTGCTGCGCGCGCTGGCAGCCATGAACAGCAGTCTGGAGCACGTGGTCAGCGGTGTGCGTCATAACGCCGAAAGTGTCGCCACGGCAAGCGCCCAGATCGCCCAGGGCAATCAGGACTTGTCCGGGCGCACCGAGCAGCAGGCAGCAGCGCTGCAGCAAACCGCAGCCACCATGGATGAGCTGGGATCGACGGTGCGCAGCACCGCTGAGCACGCCCGCGAGGCCAATCAGCTGGCACAGGATGCAAGCAGCGTGGCGCAGCGCGGCAACCAGGCAGTGGGCCAGGTGGTGCAGACGATGAAGGGCATCAATGACAGTTCAAAGCGCATTGCCGATATCACCAGCACCATCGACAGCATCGCCTTTCAGACCAACATCCTGGCGCTGAACGCCGCAGTCGAGGCCGCGCGGGCAGGTGAACAGGGGCGTGGATTCGCGGTGGTGGCCGGCGAGGTGCGCTTGCTGGCCCAGCGCGCTGCCGACGCCGCTCGCGAGATCAAGCAACTGATCGCCGCCAGCGTCGAGAGCGTTGCGAAGGGCGCCGAGCAGGTTGATACGGCGGGCTCGACGATGACCGAGGTCGTGGCCGCGATCGAGCACGTGCGGGCCATCGTTGCCGAGATCAGCAGTGCCAGCACCGAGCAGAGCACCGGCGTTCACCAGGTCGGCGAAGCCGTAGCACAAATGGACCGCAGCACGCAGCAAAATGCCGCGCTGGTCGAGGAAAGTGCTGCCGCTGCTGAAAGCCTGCGCCAGCAGGCCGCCCAGTTGCTGCAAGGCGTGTCGGCCTTCAAGCTGGGTGCTTAGTTAAGTAAGCAGGCGCCGCGATCATCTCAAGGCGCAAGAGGGCTGCTCAAGGGCAAGACCAGTCTGTCGTCGCCGCCTCCCTCCACACTGGTCATCGTGGTCAGTGTCGCGCGAGCGCTCGGCGTGCCGCGTACCAGGGCATCCAGGAAGGTGACTGACCAGGTCATGACGTCGGCGGATGACGAGGCATTGAGCTCGTGATCGCCACCAGTCAGACTGACCAGCTGTCGCGTGCCGCCAAGCCGCGTCATGCCTTGCTGCGTCACGAGCACTGGAGCGATCCTGTCCGATGTCCCGCTGATGGCAAGGAAGGGCAGCGTCACGCTGTCGAGTCCCTGCTGGTCGCGACCGAAGGCCGGCAGCAGCGGTTGCCCGAAGTAGGGGACATAGCCCACCGCGGCCTTGATGCGGTGATCGACACCGACCGAGGTCGAGGCGAGGCCGGCTGTGGTCGTCAGCGCGGCACCGCCCATCAGCATCATGGTTTCGCCGCCGATGCTCGTGCCGAATCCGCCGATCTGCGCGCTATCGAGGTGATCTCGCCACTGAGGGTGCGCCAGCACCAGGTCCAACGATGCCGTGACAGACAGGGGACGCAGTGCCTGCATGGCAACCGCATCGCTCAGATGTGACAGGACGGTGAGCGCGTCACCGAAGTCTGCAATCTGCAGATTGGTAAAGCGCGGATCGCCATGAAAGGGCGCGACCACCACATAGCCGAAACTTGCCAGCCAGGACAGCACAACGAAATAGTCGCCAGACAGTGGGCTTCCCGCCAGCCCGTGCGAGAAGGCGAGCACCGGATAGCGGGTCGATTCGTTTGCGAACAGCGGCGGCTGCGCGCCGGTCTGCATGCGCGGTACGACCTTGCCGGTGGGCAAGGCGAAGTCTGACCTGGCGTTGTCTGCACTGGTGGGATAGCAGACGAGCACGACAAACTGGGCTAGCTTGCCGGCAAATGAGCCAAAGAGTGTGGTGTTGTCAGGCGCATTGACGGTCACCGACAGTGCATTGCCTGGGTCGGTCAGAAGATCGGTCGCATAACGAGTGCTCCCGTCCGAGGCAGGCCTGCCTTCCCAGTAGGCTTGCGCCTGAGCGGCGCTTTGCGCTGTGCCGCTGAAATCCTGTGCGACGTTGCTGCAGGCAATCGGATAGGGCCCAGGGAGTGTCAGCGGTGCCACGCTGGTCTTTACCGTCCCGCCACCAGTGCTGCCACCAACACTGTCGTCATCGCTGTTGCCACCACAGCCGGCAAGGGCCACCGTGAGCGCCAGCAAGCCGAGCAGTGCTGCGCCGGATCGCTTGCGTGCAGCTTGCGCATTGCCCTCAAGATTCAGGCTCATTGCGAGCACGTCACGGTTTGTCTTTTCACTTTCGTTCCATCAGTGCCGGGCAATTCGCTTCAGCCTCAACGAGTCGGCACAATCTGTACCTGCTTCAAAGGAGGACGACCATGACGATGCAAGACGAAAGAGACTTGGTGCTGCAGCGCGTGGTCGACGTGCCGCCCGAGCTCCTGTTCAAGGCCTGGACCACACCTGAACATCTGATGCCGTGGTTCTGTCCGAAACCCTATCGAACCATCGAGTGCGAGATCGATCTGAGGCCTGGAGGCCAATTTTTTGCTCAGATGGTCGATCCTGACGGTAACAAGTTGCCCACGGCGCCGGGCTGCTATCTCGAGATCGTGCCGAACCGCAGGCTGGTCTGGACTTCAGCGCTCGGTCCCGGATATCGGCCGCTCACACCGGGCTCGGTGCCCTGGTTCCTCACCGTCGTACTGACTTTCGAGCCGCACTCAGGCGGCGGCTGCACCTATACCGCCCGTGCCATTCACAGCACCCGAGAAGACGCACAGGCACACGAGCAGATGGGCTTTTCTCAGGGATGGGGCAGGGTGCTGGAGCAACTGGTCGACTATGTGAAGTCGACGCCGATGCGCTCAGTTAGCGCATGGGTGTCGGTCACTCATGCGTTGCGCGCGCTCGGTCTGTCAAATGAAAAAGCCCCGGACGACCGGGGCTTCGTGACGATTCGACAGCAGCAACTCAGCTCGATTTGCGCTTTGAAAATCCAAGCACGGCGATCGGCAGCAGCAGCAAGAGCAGGGTGGACGGCTCAGGAATATAGACCGCCGCAACCAATCGCCCCACCGCAGCAGTGGGGTGGAATGCATCCCAGTACAGGTATTGATCCGGGTTGGCGCACAAACTGGTTTCGGTCAGGCAGGCGTCTGTGGTGTTGGTGAAACCATAGGCGAGCGGATTGGCAGCGACCATGTTGCCAATGCCGTAAAGATCCAGCAGTTGCAGGTTCAGCGACGGGTAGCTGCCGCTGATCGATGTGATCGCCTGCAGCAGGCCCTGATTGATTGCCATGGTGATGCCGGTCGCACCGGCTGCGGCAGCAGGTCCCATCGCCTGGACACGAGGCGTCGCCCCGACGTTAGGCACATTCACGATCACGAAGTTTTTCGCCCCGCTGCTCGCCAGGGTCACGATCTCGGTGGCGATATTGTTGACGATGCCTGCGATCGCAACCGGGATGTTGGCGGACTGGGATGCTGGCAGCACATCATTACCGCCGCCTTCGATCCAGTACACCGCGTTGGGGTCAGCGACGCCTGATCTGCTTGTGAGGAAGCTGCCGATCTGCGTCTGGACGTTGGGGATGAAGCCGTTGGTGACGCCAGGGCCGGTTTGGGCGCCGGCCCAAGAAAAGTTGTTGCCGCTCAGGAGACTGGGGGTCAGGGCGATGCCATAGGTACCCGCAATCAGTTCAGCAAATACCGGGCCGTTCGAGAAACGCCCGTTGAAATAAGGCGGAGAGGGTGGTGTTGGCGTACCACTACTGGTGCTGGCGATGTACAGATTGCCGGTATCCATCAAGCTGTCGCCGAACACGAACATATTGCTTGGCACGGCCTGCGCAGCGCCGGTCATAAGTCCCAGCACCACACCAAAAATTGCTGCTATCCGCTTCATGGACTGCCTCCCAGGTTCTCGATTGTTTTCAGGAAGGCACCCAGCGCACCTTCTGGACGGATGGCTAAGCGAAATGCATGCCATCAGCCCGAACACCGCTCTGGGCTTAAAGCAAGGAAAAATGTCACGACTGTTTGCGATGCGGCTGTAAAGAAAATCGACACTTCTTCGTCGCATCTGTCGGGATCGGCATCGCGATCCTTCTGCCGTGCCCAAGTGCCGCCGGCTAGCCCGCTGTTAGATAAAGCGGTCGCGCTTTATCGGACTGAAGCGGCCCCCTGCGTCTCGCGGAGTCGCTTTTGCAGCAGTGCATCATAGGCAAGCGCTTCATCCAGCGAGATCCGATCGTCGCGATTGGTGTCGGCCTGATCGAAGTAGGCCATTCGCGCTTCGATCACTTCCTTGAACGAAAGCCGCCCATCACCGTCGCGATCGGCCGCTTTCAATGCACGCAAAAGCAGCTTCACACGCGCCTTGTCCGGAATCGACTCGATCTCTTCCCGAGTGATGTAGCCATCGCGATCATGGTCAAGCAGCGTGAAGCTAGCCGCAATATCCCGATGAAATTCATTGAGGTCGACATAGCCGTCGCGGTTGGCATCGGCGTCACTGAAGATCTGTTTTGAGACGGTTGGCTGCGCTGACTGCGCAGCGGCTGACACCATGAAACAGGTCAGGACCGCCGAGATGGTCAGCACATGCAAAGGATGTTTCGTCACGGTATTCACCTCGCGCTGAGCGCTCACCAGAACCAGCGTTGATTAGGGCGGCCATTGCACGAGTACATGATCACCTGCGTACCGTTGTTCAAATTGCCGCCGAAGATGTCCAGGCATTTGCTGTTCATCTGGCTCTGTATCTGCGCACCATTGGCGGCCCAGCGCTGATTGGGTCCGCCATTGCAGCGCCAGGTCACCACCTTGGCGCCGTCGTTGCGATCGGCGTTTGCGATGTCAAGACACAGTCCTTGAACGATCAACTCGCCTCGTTGCGTCCAGGTGAAGGATTGGTTAGGGCCGCCATGGCACCGAAAGACAGTGAGTTCGGTGCCCTGGACTGCCTGGCCGCCGCGCATATCGAGGCACAGATTGTTCGGGCCTCTGATCGGGCCCTGGCGTCCGCCGCCTGGCGGATAGGCGCCTTGTGGCGGCGGATAGTAGCCGGCGTTGGGCGGGGGGTAATACTGACCACCCTGCGGCGGGTTGTAGGACGGTTGATTGTTGTGATTCTGATTGCCCCGGCTTGCGAGGATCGCGATACCGGCGATCGCGGCAGCAGCAGCGAGTGCGGCGGCAGCATTGGATGAATCCGGGGCGCCGGCCGCCGGCGCCGCGGCGGGTTGAGGGTCAGCGACCGTCAGTCTGAAGCTGCCTGCGCAGCCGTTGACCCAGAGTTCGAGCGAGGTGAGGTCATAGCCCCAGGTCCGACCGAAGCGACAGTTGCCGCCACGCTGAGTGACCAGATCGACTTCACGCGTTCCTTTGGGCATCTGGACTGTCGCGGGCGCGCCATTGGCGCCCAATTCGACGATTTGCTGGGCCGCGTGCGCGATGCTGCCCGCAAAGAGCAAGGGCAGGGTGACCAGTGCCGTGAGGCGCTGAAAGGCAATTCGCAAGGGCTGTCTCCTTTGGCTTTCGGCGAATGTTAACAAAGGCACCCGATACCAAGCCACCCGTCCCAAGCCACTCGTCAGCAGACAAAGACGAGGATGCACACAGTATGGCAACCGGCGTGCAATGTCTGACGAGGGTCAGCGCACAGCAGGCGGCTCGCTGCCAGTGACCGTCTCGCCAGTGCGAAAGCAGCGCGCGCGGTGCTCAATCGACAAATGGACGATCTCCGGCTGCGTGATACGACAGGCATCCTGGGCGATCGAGCAGCGCTCGGCAAAGGCACAGCCCGGGGGCAGGGCGCTGAGGTCGGGAGGGGCGCCGGGGATTGTCACGAGTCGAGTGCCTTTGGCCATTGCACCATGGGCGCGGCTCTGCAAAAGCGCCCGTGTATAGGGATGGCGAGGCTCGCGAATCAGGGTGCGCACCGGACCTTCCTCGACGATGCGCCCGGCATACATCACCGCGATGCGGTCGGCGATCTCGACCGCCGCGCCGATGTCGTGGGTGACGAAGATCACGGCAAGGCCGAGTTCGCGCTGCAGTTCGCGCAGCAGCAACAGTACTTGAATCTGGACGGTGGCATCGAGCGCGGTGGTCGGCTCATCGGCAAGCAGCAGTTGCGGTCGGCAGGCCAACGCCAACGCAATCATCGCTCGCTGGCGCATGCCGCCACTCAGTTCGTGGGGATAGGCATCGAGCCGTCGCTCGGGGCTGGGGATTCGCACACGCTCGAACAACTGCAGTGCACGCTGACGAGCCTCGTGTGCACTGACCGGCTCGTGGCGACGGATCGCCTCGACGATCTGAGCGCCCACGGTGTAGACCGGGTCGAGTGCGAGAAGCGGCTCCTGAAAGATCATCGAAGCGACCTTTCCGCGGTAGTCGGCGAGCGCCCTTGGCGCGAGGTCCAGGACCGCGTGGCTGCCGACGCGGATGCACCCGCCAAGACTCGTACGACGCTCGGCATGCAGGCGCAGCAGCGTTCGCAGCGTGACGCTTTTGCCCGAGCCCGATTCACCGATCAGCGCGACCACCTCGCCGCGGCGCACTTGCAGGTCGACGCCGCTGACTGCGTTGACCGGCCTGCGTGCGCCCTTGAAAGTCACGGTCAGTGCCTGGATGTCAACGAAGACCTCGTCGGCGTTCGGGGTGGTCGCGGCGATGCTGGCGCTCGTCATGCTGCCTCCCGCGCCGACGGTGCATCAGGATGGCCGCTGTCTGCCACCTGCATCCAGCAGGCCACTGCATGGCCATCGGGCGAGCGCTCAAGTGGCGGCTCGCGCTCTGCGCACAAAGGCTGAGCGTGCGCGCAGCGCGTGTGAAATCGGCAGCCACTCGGCGGGTTGATCGGATTGGGCGGGTCGCCGGCAAGCGGGGGCTGATCGGTGCGCTGGTCGGGGTCCATCGCGGGGATCGACGACAGCAGTGCGCGGGTATAGGGATGGCGCGGATCATTGAACAGCTGCTCCGATTCGCCGAGCTCGACCACCTGACCAAGGTACATCACCATTACCCGGTCGCACATGTAGCGCACGACATTGAGGTCGTGGCTGATGAAGACATAGGTCAGCCCGAAGGCTTCCTTGAGATCGAGCAGCAGATTGAGAACCTGGGCCTCGACCGACTTGTCGAGTGCCGAGACCGCTTCGTCGAGAATGATCACGCGGGGCTGCAGCGCCAGGGCGCGCGCGATATTGATGCGCTGCCGCTGACCTCCCGAGAGCTCATGCGGATAGCGCTCGGCAAAGCGCCGCGGCTCCAGGCCGACGCGAGCGAGCAGGTCGCGCGCACGCTCGACTGCCTCGCGATGCGGTGTGCCGTGGACCTGTGGCGCGAAGGCGATCGAGTCCTCGATGGTCAGCCTGGGATTGAGTGAGGCATAGCTGTCCTGAAAGACCATCTGCACCTGCCGGCGAAAGGCTTTGAGCGGCATTGCGCGGCTGCCGACGGTTTGCCCCTCGAACAGAAGCTCGCCTCGGTCGTGTGCGATCAGTTGCATCAGGACACGAGCCGTCGTGCTCTTGCCGCAGCCCGACTCGCCGACCACGCCCAGGGTCTCGCCAGCCCGCACCGAAATGCTGATGCCGTCGACCGCACGAACAACCCCGCCGCCGCGACCAAAAACATTTTTTTTCAGCGGAAAGTGTTTGACCAGGCCGCGGGCCTCAAGCAACGCCTGCACCGTCTCGCCAGTATCGTCGGGCTTCGGGGTGCTCATTGCTTGATCTCCATCGCCGAACGAAGCCCATCCGACAGCAGATTGAAGGCGATCGAGGTAATGAAGATCATGACCCCGGGCAGTGCGGCGATCCAGGGCTGCACATACAGCGCGGTGCGCAGCGTATTGAGCATCAGTCCCCACTCGGGCTCCGGGGGTTTGACGCCCAGGCCGAGAAAGCTCAGGCCGGAGGCCAGAATCATCGATACCGCGATCAGGCTGGTGGCATAGACAAAGATCGGCCCGAGGACGTTGCCCAGCACGTGGACGCGAACGATCGTCAAGGCATCGGCGCCTGATGCGCGTGCTGCCTCGACGAAATCGCGCCCGCGCAATTGCGTCGTGACGCTCTCGGCCACGCGGGCGAGCGGCGGAATGAAGACGATCGTCAATGAGATCAGCGAGTTGGTAATGCCGGCCCCCAGCGCGCCTGACAGTGCAATCGCCAGCAGCACTGACGGAAAGGCGTAGAAGACGTCGATCGTACGCATGATCAGGGTGTTGGTCAGGCCACCGGCATAGCCGGCGATGATGCCAATGACCGAACCGATCACGAAGGCGCAGATCACCGGCGTAATGCCCATGAACAGCGACAGTCGCGTGCCGACCATCAGCCGCGACAACATATCGCGCCCGAGTTCGTCGCTGCCCAGCGGATAGCCCTCGGTGCCGATCGGCTTGAGGCGGTTGAGCATCGAGGCGGTGTAGGGGTCGGACGGCGTCAGCCACGAGCCGAACACCGCTAACACGAACAATCCGAGAATCACCAGGCCGGCACCGATCGCAACTTTGTCGCGCAGCAGGCGACGACCGACGGTTTGCCAGTAGCCGGGCGAGCGCTCGAGCCCGATATCCGGGACCTTGGTGGGATCAACGCTGATGCTGAGCATTGGGTTCGCCCTCAGGTCCTTGCAATACGCGGGTCGAGCAGCGTCTGGATCACATCGACCACCAGATTGAGCAGTACGAAGAACATGGCCAGCACCAGGATCGTGCCCTGCAGCAGTGGCAAGTCGCGCTGAAAGATCGCGCTGTTGAGCAAAAAGCCGGTGCCAGGCCACGAGAACACCGTCTCGATCAGGATCGAGCCGCCAAGCAGATAGCCGAGCTGCAAGCCCATCACCGCCAGCGCCGTCGGGGCCGCGTTTTTGACGACATGCATGAAAATCCCGACATCGGTCAGACCTTTGGCGCGCAACCCGACGATGAATTCCTGGGACAGGATCTCGGCGACCAGTGCGCGCACCGTGCGTGCAATGATGCCCATCGGAATCACACTCATCGTCAATGCCGGCAGCACCATGTGTTGAAGGTGAGCCCAATTCCAGACCCATTCGTCGGAGCCGCCCGGGCCGGCGCCGGAGGAAGGCAGCCACATCAGCTGCACCGAAAACACAATGACCAGCACCATGCCCAGCCAGTAGTGCGGCACGCTGACGCCCAGCACCGAGGTGAGCGATGCCGCTTTGTCGATCCAGCTGTTCTGAAAGTAGCCGGCGACGAAGCCGAAGAGCCCACCCAGGATGAAGCCGATCAGGGTCGCCATGACAGCCAGACGCAGGGTGTTACCGACCGCCTTCATCACCTCGGTGGCGACCGGCCGGTTGCTTGCGATCGAGGTGCCGAGATCTCCCTGCAGGGCACGCCAGACCCAACTGGCGAACTGCTCGGGCAGCGAACGATCGAAGCCGTAGAGGGCGCGCATTTGCTGCTGCAATTCAGCACTGGCATCAGGCGGCAGGATCGAGACCAGCGGATCACCGGGCGCAAGGTGGACCAGGCCGAAGCACACCAGCGCGACGCCGAACATGATCGGCAGCGTGTAGAGAAGACGTTGCAGCAGGAAAGCGAGCATGTGGGACGCCAGACGGACCGGGAGGCGCTGTCAGCGCCTCCCGGGCGGATCAATCCATCGACATCGTTGCGATGTCGATGAACCAGCTGCGAGGCTGCACCACGCCCTTGACCTTTGCGCTCATGGCACGCGGGCCGACGTCATGGGCGATCCAGACAAAGGGTGCCTCCTCGACGATTCGCGCATGCAGCTTTGCCAGCGCCGCATCGCGCGCCTTGTCATCGAAGGCGCCCCGGGCATCAGCGATCAGCTTGTCGAACTCGGCGTTGCCGAAGTAGCCCCAGTTGTTCGAGGTCGGCGGGAAGGTCTTGGTGCTGGTGAAGCGAACCATCGCGAAGAACGGATCCATCGCCGCAAAGCTGACGTTGGTCGCGTTGGCACCATTGGCTGACGGATCTTTCGCGCCTTTGCGCCAGTTCGTAAACAGCGTGTTCCACTCGATCACGTCGAACTGCACATCGAAGTAACAGGCCTTGAGCGACTGCTGGACAAACTCGTTCATCGGCAGAGGCTGCATCTGGCCCGAGCCGCTGGCACTGATCTGTACCTTGACCTTCAGGGGTTTTGCTGCAGACCAGCCGGCCTCGCTCATCAGCTTCTTGGCGGCATCGGGGTCATAGGTGATGTCGAACTTCGGATTGCCCCACCACGGGTGGCCCGGCGGCACGGTGCCCTTCGGTACCGACATCATCCCGCCGAGCAGCTTCAGAAGACCGGTTCGGTCGACACAGAGGTTGGCGGCATGGCGCACGCGCTTGTCGAGCCAAGGCGACCCTTCTGCGAACGACAGCTGCCAGGGCCAGACGTGCGGCTGCTGGTTGAAGTAGATCTTGTAGCCGCGGCTCTGAATTTGCGACATCGCGTCGGGAGATGGTGCCTCGATCCAGTCGACCTGACCTGACAGCAGCGCTGCCGTGCGGGCATTGGCCTCAGGCATCGGGATCATCACGACGCGGTCGATCTTCGGCACCCTTGCCGGATCCCAGTAAGCCTTGTTGGCTGCCACCTCAAGGCGCTCGCGCGGCACGAAGCGCGTCATCTTGAACGGACCGCTGCCGCTGGCATCCGCAGCAAAGGCGGTCCAGGCGGTTTTCGCCTTGTCGGCCGGCGTTGCACCTGCGGCGGCATCGAACTTTTTCTGCCAGTGTGCGGGGCTGGCCATGAACAGGTTCGTCAGATTCAGCGGCAGGAAGGCATCGGGTTCACTGGTCGTCAATTCGACGGTCAGTTCATCGATCTTGCGTGCGCTGCGCAGCGTCGGCATCCGGCTCGCTGTGACACCGACCTGGCTGGCATCGAAGTGGACCGCGTCCTTGTCGAGCACCTTGCGCACATTCCAGACGACGGCATCGGCGTTTAATGCGCTGCCGTCATGGAATTTGACATTGGGGCGCAGCTTGAAGACCCACTTGGTCTTGTCTTTTGCATCGACTGCCCATGACAGGGCCAGACCCGGGATCAGGATGCTGGGCGCGTCGGCCTTGGAGAGGTCCCACTGCGTCAGCGCGTCGTACATCGGGATGCCGGTAAATCGATTGCCCTCGAAGCCCTGATCGGGCTGCCCGAGCGTGCGCGGAATGTCTGCTGCCGTCATCGCGATGCGCAATACCTTCTCTTGCGCCTGAACCGATCCGGGAACCCCTGCACCGACGCAAATCGCCAGGGCGACAAGGCCGCTGACGACGATGCCGGGGCGGCGGGCGCTTGCATTGAAATTCATCTTGACTCCTGTTGTAGGTGAAAGCCGCCGCTCTCAACCGGCGGATACGGCACGGGTCATTGGTGGGCGGGCAGGAAATCCCTATGCAAAGTCTGTGCCACGACAAGGCTGGCGTCGCTCGGGCGATTCAAAGGCCTGCCCGCCTTGAATCGTGATTTGCCTGGCGTCAAAGCCGGCCGATTGTGCACCAGAAAAACACAAACCGTCCTGATGTGGGTCGCGCGACTCACAGTTTCGTGGCTTGCCTGCACCGAAATCGTTCGATTGTTGCGCAGTTCAAGCGTCGTGATCGAGAGCCGCCATCGCCAACTCAAAACGGCTGGAGTTTGAGCGTCCCTCGAAAGCGGTTCTTCAGGAATGCGCCGTCGCGCGGTGGCAGGGCACGCGCAACGTCATCGGCCGCAATGGCGATTCGCGCAAAAAGGCAGCCCTCACGGGCATTGACCAAGGCGCCGAGACGATCGACCGACTCGAGACTCGTCACCGCCTCACAGCGACGGATGCCGCAGGCACGTGCCACCTCGATCAGATTGGTACCCAGTCGGGTGTGGCTGGCCTGCATACCGGTTTCGGCAAAGTGACCGTTGTCGAGCACCACGATGCTGAGATTGCCGGGTTGCTGGGCACCGATGGTGGCGAGCGCGCCAATGCCCATGAGCTGCTCGCCATCGCCGGTGATGACCAGGACGCTGCGCGATGGTTGAGCCAGCGCCAGCCCCAGACCGATCGCGGCAGCGCCGCCCATTGCGCCCCACAGATAGAAATTTTCGGGGCGATCGCCTGCGGCGAAAACATCGTAGGCGGCTGAGCCCAGACCGGTCACGACCAGCGCTTCAGGGCTGGCAGCGAGCAGGCGTTTGACCACCGCCCGGCGATCAAGCATCGGTTCTTGTGGTGTGCTTGTCATTATTTTGCTACCCATTTTTTTCGACCGATGAGACGCTGGGAAAGCAGGACTGCAATCGGTTCGCCGCTCTCGAAAGCCGCATCCAGACCGGCCTGCACGACATCGGCCACATCCTCCTGGCGCTCAACCCTCATGACCGTCAGGCCCATGGCTTCGAGAACCGGCTGGGTTGCACGCGACATCGGCACCTGCCAGGGATTGAACTCGGCAAACTCGCCGCGCATGGTGATCAGCGTGAGAAAGGGGAATCGGCAATTCTGGATCAGCGACATCATGTTGATGCAGTTGCCCACACCACTGCTTTGCATCAGCAGCACCGAACGCTCGCCGCCGAGCCAGGCACCACAGCAGGTCGCCACACCTTCTTCTTCGGTGGTCAGGACGATCGCCCGCATGTCGGGATCGGCATGGACCCGGCGAATGACGTGAGCATGGCCGGCATCGGGCACGTAGGCCACCTGCCGGATGCCGCCTCGCTTGAGGATCTCGAAGATCTGCTCGGGCCAAGCCATCGGCGCAGGCGTATGGTCGGTCATGGATTCTCCTTGCCTGGGATCAGATAATGGCCGTACTGCCGCGAGGCCTCATTCAAGGCCTTCCTGGAGCATCTGCAGACGTTGCACCACTTTGTCGAGCAACTCGGGGCTGCGCTGCTGCTCGTGAATCGCTTGCAGGTTGCTGAGCATTCGAATGAGGATCTGACGTGCCGACGCCGGTCGCAACAGCCGCTCGACGCTCATGCCATAGGGCGCGGCCCGAATCTCGAGTGTCTCGTAATCAAGGTTTTTCCCGGTGAACGGGTCGATGACGACGATGCCTTCATGCAGAGTTGCCTTGACCAGAAAATGCCCTGGAAAGGCAATGCCTTCGATGTCGATGCCGATATGCTCGGCCAGTTCGCACAGCAGCACTGCAAGGGTGATCGGAATGCCTTTTCGAGTCTCGATGACGCGGTGAAGATAACTGTTGTCGGCGTTGTAGTAGTCATTGGCATTGCCGGCAAAGCCTTGCGTGCCATAAACAAAACCAAGCAGCCGTTGCAGTCGAGACATTTCGGTTGTGGCACCGCGGCAGGCCTGGGACAAGGCGCGCGCCAGTTCATCGAACCTCGCCAGCGTGCCCTGAAGATCGAGCGACGGATCGGCATCCTGGCCGATTGAGGCTGCGGCCTCAAAGAGCGGAATGGTGTCAGCATCGCTGATCAGCAGCTTGAAATAGGCCAGCTCGGGAATGGCGTGATACATGTCGAAAACAGGGCATATGGGACCGACGGCGCCGATCGAATGACGGCTCGTCCAGCGATGATGCCCGAAGCGGCGCGCCGCGGTGTGGTTCAGGCGTGTCGTCTTGGGTGAGCGACAATTATCGTGACAAAGGAAGGCAAATGAACTACTCGATCATTCCAATGGCAATGCTGTTGGCCATCACGCCGGCGCTTGGCATTGCGCAGTCGAAGCAGGCCGATCCGTGCTTTCAGGGCAACACCGTCGAGATCAATCAATGCCTGGGCAATCGGCTTGAAGCCCGCGACAAGGCCTTGAATGCCGCTTACGGCGCACTTTTAAAGCGTCTTGACGCGTCTGATCCGACTGACGGGGTGGATTACCAGTCGATCAAGCGTCAACTTGTCGATGCTCAGCGCGCCTGGATCAATTTCAGTCAAAACGACTGCAACGGTCGCTACGCGCTTTATGCCGGCGGCACGATCCGTGGGGCGGTCTATGCCGGATGCATGATTGCGCACACCGAGCGCCGCACCAATGACCTCAGGCGCTGGATGTCGGCCAACTGATCGAGCTGCGACGATGACGATGCTGCGGCCGGGCCCCCGTCGCTTGCCGGACACTCATCGCTCGCCGTGTTGCGAGATAAAAGGAAACCTCAACCCCTGCGAGCGCGCCAGCGTCGGGCGATCAGGGCCCAGCCCACGACGACGATTCCGGCGAGCGCGACGATCATCGAGGTCAGATAGGTCGGAATCCAGTAGTTGAACACGGTGTTGATCATGACCTGTCGCACCGGGCTGTAGCCTTCCGGCATCGACAGCACTCCCTGTTCTTTCGCCCAAGCCAAATAGTCGGCCTGCATGGCGGCGAACTCCTGCGGCCTTTGCTGGCGCAGGTCATTGGTTTCACCCGGGTCGAGGCGCAGGTCATAGAGATGCCATTGCCCGTCGCCGATCGGCGCCGTGTTCAGCACAAGTTTGAGGTCACCCTTGAAGAGCGCCTTATTGCCGGCGAGTTCATAGCCGATCGGCTCGCTATCGGTGCGCACACGCAAGGCCGGATCGGCAAGGACCGGCAGCAGACTTCGCCCGATGGGTGCCTCGATGGATTGGCCCTGATAGGTCGTTCCGGGCCGCGGCACTTTCGCCAGATCGAGCAGTGTCGGCAAGATGTCGGTGACATGGGTCAGCCCGGCGTGAATCTGATTGGACGCAGTGCCGTGTGCACCGCTGATGATCAGCGGTGAGCGGATGCCGCCTTCGCCTGCGTAAAACTTGAACGTGCTCAGCGGCGACGCCGACGCGCTTGACCATGATGGGCCGGGGACGACATACGCGCCTTTGCCGCCGAGTCGATCGAGGTCCCGGTTGTAATGGAACCTCAGCCAGATGTCGGCTTCCTTGTAATCCGAGCCTTCCGGTCCGTTATCGGACAAGAACACGAACACCGTGTTGTCGAATTCGCCGGTGGATTTCAGATGCGCAATCAGACGACCCACCTCATGGTCCATCGCACTGGCCATGCCGGCATAAACCTCCATCAGCCGTGCCTGGTACTGGCGCTCGGTCGGGTTCAATGCGTCCCAGTTCTCGGTGGTGCGCATGGTCACCATCGGCGCGGACTTCGGCGCCAGTCCGAGCGCTGCGGCCCGGTCGCGCCGCGCCTCGCGCAGCGCCGCCCAGCCGCCGTCATAGCGTCCCCGGTATTTGTCGATGAAGGCCTGTGGCGCCTGCACCGGGACATGGTTGGCCTGGAAGCCGACATAGGCAAAGAAGGGCTTTTTGCCGGTCTCACCGCTTTTCAGATAGCCGATGGTCTTGTCGATGAAGAAGGTCGACGAATAAAACTCGGCAGGCATGACCGGCGTCTTGCCGTCTTCAAACCAGTTCACCTTCGCGTTATGCGGCAGGTAGCGTTTTTCGGGCTCCCAGTTGTCGGAGCCGGTATCGCCCATCACGAAGGACCTGTCGAAGCCGCGGCGATCGGGAAGGTTGTCGGGCTCGCTGCCGACATTCCATTTGCCGACGACATAGGTTCGATAGCCGCCATCGCGCAGCAGTGTGCCCAGGGTCACGACATTGGGTACCAGAGAGCCGAGATAGCCGGGCTTGCCCAGGTGTTCACGCGGCATGGTCTCACGCAGGTTGCCGTGACCATTGCGATGACTGTCGACGCCGGTCAGCAGCATCGATCGCGTGGGCGAGCAGGAGGCAGCGACATGAAAGTTCGAAAAGCGCATACCCCGGCGGGCCAGCTCGTCAATGTTCGGGGTTGCGATTTCGCCGCCGAAAGCACCGACATCGGTAAATCCCCAGTCATCGGCGACCAGCACCACGATGTTGGGCCGGTCGGCCGGTGCTGCGATGGCCATGCTGCACAGGCTCAACCCCAATGCCGTGACAAGGCCCAGACCGAGCAGATGCCTTCGTGGTGTCGACTTCATGCTCATCGCCTCAGCCGCCTGCTTCAGCTCGCGCCCTGGCATCGGCAAGCGGCTTCCAGTGCAGCAATCCGAACAGCAGGGTCAGCATGATGCTGACCGCCAGTGACCCCTTGTAAAGGCGCACATGCCGAAACATGAAGATCACCTCCAGCAGATGCAGTCCGAGCAGGACACCGGCCACGATCGGTGCATGCTCGAATTGACCTTCGGGGAGCAGGCCGGCCAGTTTGGCGCTCGCCATCACATAAGCGAAGAGGCACAAGCCCCTGAGTACAAGATTCATCGGTTTTGTCCTTGGTGAGTGGCGAAGTTTAGTGCCAATCACCAAAATCAGTACACATGTGTTTGTCGAACTGAAGTCGATGAGCCGTCGCTCGATCAGCTTGTCGCCGCGCTCTTGAAGGGAGACGGTAAGATCACCAGCAAAGCGAAGCTCGCTGGAGACGAAGATGGCCCTGATGACCGCTTTGGCGGCTCAGCGTCGGGGCAATGCGCCCGCGCTGATCGATGAAGCCGGATCCTGTTCATGGATCGCCCTGAACAGCCGCGTCAATCGTCTGATTCGCGCACTGCGTGCAGCAGGCCTTGAGCCGGGCGATCGGATCGCCTTTTTCTGCGGCAATTCGCGACAGGCCTTTGAACTGATGGCAGCGGCTCACCATGCCGGTGTTACCTATGTCCCGGTCAACTGGCACTTCACCGCCGATGAGTTGGCCCATGTTCTGGCTGATTCGGGGTCGGTGGCGCTGTTTACCGATACCCGCTTTGCCAGCCTTGCCTCGCAGGCATTGGCCTTGGCGCCCGACAGCGCAGCGCGCCTGCGGGTTTGCGCATTGACCAATCCTGCCGACCATACCCCTGATGGACTCATCGGGTATGAGACGCTGATCGGCGCCGACGGCGATGACAGCGAGCCTGAAGGGCAGTGCGCCGGTGGCCCGATGTTCTACACCTCGGGAACCACCGGTCGGCCCAAGGGCGTGGTGCGGCTGACTGATGGACCGCCGCCGATCGAATCGCTCAGGTCGATGGCCCAGGGGATGTTGGCCACGCTCGCCTTGCCGCCCGACGGCATGACGCTGCTGGCCGGTCCCTACTATCACTCGGCGCAGTGGAGCTTTGCTTTTTTGCCGCTGCTTGCCGGCTCGACGGTGGTCATGACGCATCGGTTCGATGCCGCAGGCACCCTGCGTCTGATCGACGATTACCGCGTCACCAATCTGCATCTGGTGCCTACCCAGTTCATTCGGCTGCTTCGGCTTGATGCGTCAGTGAAAGACGCTTTCGACGGTTCATCGCTGCAATGCGTCTGGCATGGCGCGGCGCCCTGTCCGCCGCAGGTCAAGCGCGAGATGATCGACTGGTGGGGGCCTTGTATTCAAGAGTATTACGGCTCGACCGAAGGCGCTGTGGTGACCGGTATCTCGTCGGCGGAGTGGCTCAAGCGCCCGGGTTCAGTGGGGCGCGTCATCCAGCAAACCGATGTCTTCATTCTTCATGAAGACGGCTCGGCCGCGCAGGTCGGTGAGCACGGCACGATCTGGATGCGCAACCGGCGTGGCATCGCCATGCAGTATCACAATGATCCGGCCAAGACCGCGGCAGCGCATCGCGGTGCGGGGATGTTCACCACTGGCGATGTAGGGTGGATGGATGCCGAAGGCTATCTCTATCTCACTGACCGCCTGATCGACATGATCATCTCCGGTGGTGTGAATATCTACCCGGCCGAAATTGAAGCAGTTCTGGCCACCCATACTGCGGTGTTTGATGCTGCAGTGATCGGTGTGCCAAACGGGGAGTTCGGCGAGGAGGTCAAGGCGATCTTGCAACTCACGCCCGGCTTGCGTGCCGATGACGCGCTGATCGAATCGCTCTTGCGCCATTGCCGCGAGGCGCTGGCCGGCTACAAAGTGCCACGCACGATCGAATTTCGTGACACCTTGCCACGCACCGAGACTGGCAAGCTCCAGAAGCGCTTGCTGCGCGAACCCTACTGGGCGGGAACCGGCCGGTCGATCTAACCGGCGGATTTGACCGCATCCTCCCGCTTGACGGCAGGCACTACCGGGGTAATGCCGCTCATGATGCTCGAGGGGATCTGCGCGATTAGCTGATCGACGGTGAACACAGAGCCATCATTGGTCAGGGTCTTGAAGTCTTCGCCGTAGTAGTAGGTGTTGATGCGTCCCTTCTCGACGTGAAAGACATGGCCGTTGATCGCGTCGGCGCCGTCAGTGCAAAGGTAAGCGACCATCGGTGCAATATGCTCCGGTCCGCGGCCTTCGAAGAAGCGGTCGTACTGTTCCTGCGTCATCAGCCCGGCCTCGAGCTTGCGCTTCTGATTCGCGATCACCGCGTCATTCATCATCATCCGTGTGTCGGCGGCAGGGCACAGCGCGTTGCAGGTGATGCCGAATTTCGCAGTCTCCTTGGCGATCGAGCGGGTCAGTCCGATGATGCCGGCCTTGGCCGCGCTGTAGTTGCATTGACCCACTGAGCCTTTGAAGGCATCCGACGAAAAGTTCACGATGCGCCCATAGCCCTCGCGCCGCATGTATTTGATTGCGTGATGCGACATCGCCCAGTGCCCCTTCAGGTGCACATTGATGACGGTGTCGAAATCGTCTTCCGACATGTTCCAGATCATGCGCTCGCGAAGCATGCCGGCGACATTGACCAGGATGTCGATCTTGCCGAAGGTATCGACGCACTGCGCGACCATGCGTCCGGCTTTCTGGTAATCGGCCACGCTGTCGTAGTTGGCGATTGCAGTGCCACCGGCTGCCCTGATTTCGTTGACGACGTCGTCGGCCGGTCGCTCGTCGGTCGGTTCGCCGCCGCGGCCGACACCGGGGTCGTTCACGATGACCCGTGCGCCCTCGCGGGCAAGAAGCAGCGCGACATCGCGGCCGATGCCGCGGCCCGCGCCGGTGACGATGGCAGCTTTGCCTTCAAGGTGCATGTCTGTCTCCTGTGTGTTGTAGGGGGTGCCGAGGCGCCACGTCAGACGGCAGCGCGCATCGGCAGCTTGACTCAGGACTTCTTGACCAGCAGCGCGAGAATTGCCTCCAGGTGCTGATCGGCCATCGCTTTCATTTCGTCGTCGGTACGATCCTGCACCGGATGCGGCACGAAAACATAAGCCGGATCGGTACCGAGCGCCTTCGACTGGACGGCTGCTGCATCGATGAATTCGGTGGTGGCCACACCGACCGAGGGAATGCCACTGGCTTCGAGATCTGCGAGGTCATGCGTACAGCACGACGTACAGGACCCTCAGTCGGCCAACCCTTCGATCACCACATTGACCTCACCCACGATCTGCTGACGCAATGGCAAGGGGGCTGGCTTTGCCACCGTGGGCTTCATGTAGCGCTTGACGACGATGCCGCGCTCGGTGAGCAGTTCATCGAGGCGATCAAGAAAAACATTGCCCCGCGGTTTCGAGATATCGAGCAGACCGACCGTGAGGCCTTGCAGCTGGTCGGGGCGCGCCAGCCTTTCGCGCGACGTCGGGCTTTGTTCCGCCGTCGGGTCCATGATGACAGTCATGATTTCACCTCTCTGTTGACAGGCAGCGATCCGGCTGCACCGCCGGAAGACCAGCCGCCGATGATGCCGGAGAACATTCCGGCGCCGCCGCCCGCGCGAACGATGAGCAGTCCGCCCGGGCGAAATTTGTTTCGTGTGGTGCCTGCAACCGACTCGGGATAGCCCTCGTCGATGCCCTTGGCGCCGCGCACCAGGCTGTCGCCCGGAATCTCGCAAAGCCGCATCAATTCGTCGAGCAATCGCTGCTTGCTCCAGCCGGCCTGTCTGAAGGTGCGCTCGTGCTCGGGGCAGACCACCAGCATCGCGTCGCAGGCGGGTGCGAGCTTGACGTTGTGAATCGCCTTGAGCGACTCGGCCATGCTGCGCGCAAGGCTCTCAGGGGTCCGCGATTTCTGATCGACAATGCCCTGAAGTCCGAATCCGGCAAAGACCGTGACGCTCGAGACGCCGCGCGCAAGCCCGAAGTCGCTCGACAGGGGCTCCCAGGACGACCCTTCCTCGTCCTCGGCAAAACAGTAGGTGTATTTGCCGGGATTGCCGAGCGTGGCCCGGTCGACTTCCTGCGGCCTGCCACCGCCCACATTGCGGATGACGAGCTGCAGGGCCCGCCCGATGGTTGCATTGGCGCGGTTGCCCTGGCCGAGCGCATTGCCGCGGGCGTTCATCGATATCTGCCGGCGTATCGGGCCATTGACCACCAGCACCGGCCCGACGAACATCGTGGTTGCAAGCACGCCGTGCATCGCAAAGGCCGGATCGAGTACTGCTTCGACCGCAGCAAGTACGACCGGAAGGTACTCGGGCTTGCAACCTGCCATCACCGCATTGATCGCGACTTTTTCAACCGTCAAGGGCACCAGATTGGGAGGACACACGCCGATCACTTCCCCGGGGTCACGGGTGGTACCGCCGAGCATGCGCAGCACCCGGCGTTGAGTCGGCGGCACGACCGGCAATCCGTCGGTCCAGCCGCGCTGATAGATCGCTTCGATCTCGTCCTCGTCCTCACCGAATTCGACTTTCCGAGCGTTCAATCCGGTCTGCTCGAAACGGATCAGCAGATCTTCGAGCTTCGCCGGCTCGACATTCAGCGCCCCGCAACCCGGACGCAGGGCAGGCAAGTCGGCGCCGAGTTTGTCCTGCCCGCTCACGCGCTGCCACTCGCTGCGATCCCAGCCGAAAGTACGGTCGATCTCGGCTCCGGCCTCGCGGCGGATCAGCGTTGGAACGATCTCGATGGCCAGGGCATGCGACACATTCAGCGCGGTGTCGTCAACCGGATGCCCAATCGATTCAGGAAAGACCGGATCGTCCTGCGTAAAGACCGTCAGATTGCCGCCCAGCGCCAGCTCGGCCAGCACCGGCTCGATCAGGACGCAGGTGGGGCAATCGCGCTTGACGACGGCGATCAGGCCCGCGACGGGTAGCGACACATGCGCAATGCTCATCAGGTCTCCTGGGGGAAGGCTCAGCTCTTTGCGAGCTTGTCCTGCGTCTTGGTGTCGAAGTCGCTGGCGTCATGGCGCTCGTGCAGCTGGTTTGCCGGATCGCCCATCAATCGATTGACCATCCGGCCGCGCTTGACCGCGGGTCGCAGGGCGATCTGATCGGTCCAGCGCTGAACATGCTTGTATTCCTGGACCTGCAAAAACTCGCCGCCGCCATAGAGCAGACCCTTGGCCAGTGCGCCATACCAGGGCCAGATCGCAATATCGGCGATCGAGTAATCCTGACCAGCCATGTATTCGCTCGTGGCCAGATGGCGATCGAGGACGTCGAGCTGGCGCTTGACCTCCATGGCGAAGCGATCGATGGCGTATTCGATTTTCGTCGGTGCATAGGCATAGAAATGGCCAAAGCCGCCGCCCAGGTAGGGCGCACTGCCCATCTGCCAGAAGAGCCACGACAGGCAGGCAGCCCGTGCCTGGCCCTGTGCAGGAAGGAAGACGCCGAACTTTTCGGCCAGATGCAGCAGGATCGCACCCGACTCGAAGACATTGATCGGTGTGGCGCCGCTGCGATCAACCAGTGCAGGAATTTTCGAGTTGGGATTGGCGTCGACGAAACCGCTGCCGAACTGGTCGCCTTCGCTGATGCGGATCAGCCAGGCATCGTATTCGGCGCCGGTGTGCCCGAGCGCGAGCAGCTCCTCGAGCATGACCGTGACCTTCACACCGTTGGGCGTTCCCAGTGAATAGAGTTGCATCGGGTGACGACCGATCGGCAGCTCCTTGTCATGCGTCGCGCCTGCGATCGGTCGGTTGATGTTGGCGAAACGTCCGCCGCTGGCCTTGTTCCAGGTCCAGATTGTCGCGGGCGCATAAGTCGCATCGGTCATTGGGTCGGGGCTCCTGCCGTCATTTGAGTGATCACGCATCGACATGAGCGTGTTCTGATAGAAGATAGCGAACCCGCGTGGCCAAGTCACCAGACTTGTTCACACACGGTCCGCTTTTGAGAAATTCGACCACCCAGCGTGCAAGGAAACGCCATGATCGTTGTCCATACCACCGAGCTTGAGTATCCATGGGGTACTTTGCGCTCGACCAATGCCAGCAAGGTCAAAGTCGTGCTCGAGGAAAAGGGCTTGTCCTATCGTGTCGAGCGGATGCGACCAGGTGATCTCTGGAAAAAGCCTGCCGCATTTCTGGCCAAGCATCCGCTGGGCAAGGTGCCCTATATCGAGGATGGTGATCGGCTGATCTATGACTCGACTGTCATCAATGAGTACCTCGAAGAACAGTATTCGGTCCCGAGCCTGATGCCCGCGGCGGCTTTCGATCGCGCCGCGGTTCGGATGATCGAAAACTATTGCGACGAGGCGATACTGGTCGGTGATCTGCCGGGGCTGTGGATGCCGTACTGGTCGCCGCCTGAAAAGCGCGATCTCGAGCGCATGGAAAAGAGTCGCACTGCACTGCGCAATCGTGCACTGCCGTTTATCGAACGCACCATCGGCGACAGGAATTATCTCTGCGGTGAGTTCAGTCTGGCCGATGTCGGTTACATGTGTCTGGCGATGGTGCTGCAGGTCGATGCGTTTGATCTCGACGCTTTCCCGGGCACCGCTGCCTATCTGGAGCGCTTGCGGGCACGACCGAGCTATCTTGCCATCAGCCCTGCGACCTCGCTTGCCGAGTCGGCCGGGCGTCCTTAGTTCAATGTGAGCTGGCCCGACTCGATGACTTGGCTGTAAAACCGCTTCTCGGACGCAACGAGGAATCGCTCGGTCAGCGTGTTGCAGCGGCTCTGCTGCATGGACATTACGCTGGCGCCAAGGTCGGTCGATCGGGCGGGCGAGACAAGGCGAAGGCTATCTGCACAAGACCTGCGGCAAGCCCCAGCGACACACCAACCTGCAGGGCGAGTTGATAGGACCCGAGCGCGTCATAGGCCAGTCCCCCACCGAAAGCACCGACGAAGCTGCCGATCTGGTGAGTCATGAAAGCGACGCCCCCCAGCATGGCCTGCCATCGCAGACCGAAGGCTTCAGCGATGTAGCCTGCCACCAGCGGCCCGACGCCCAGCCACAGAAAGCCCATGATTGCCGCAAAGACCAGGGTGTTGGCTGGTGTCGCAGCCGACAGGAAGTACCAGGCGATGCCGAGTGAACGCAGGGTGTAGATGCCACCCAGCAACAGAAGCTTGTTGTATCGGCCGCCGGCCCAGCCGAAAAACAGGCTGCCCAGAATGTTGAAGCCGCCGATCACGCCAAGCGCCTGCGCACTGAGCATCGGGTCAAGTCCGCAGTTGTCGAGATAGGACGGAAGGTGCGTGGTGAGGAAGACAAGCTGCATACCGCACACAAAATAGGCGATCGACATCACCGCAAAGGGCGGGTGCTTCAATGCGCGCAGGGCCACGACCATCGCACGGCTCTCGGTGTCGCCCGCGACCTTCGGCGGCAAGGGCAGGGCATCGACTTTGCCGGCAAACCAGGCAGCCGGAACGAGGACCATTGCCATCACGACGAAGCCGGCCACGCCGACTCGCCAGCCGAATTCCTGCGACAGCGCCTGACCGATCGGTGCAGCGATCAGTGCGCCAATCGAACCCGCTGCCGAGACTACGCCGAGCACCGTGCTGCGGATGGCGGCGGGAACCGGGCGGGCAGCCACTGCCATGGCGATGGCAGAACCGTTGCAGGCCATCGACGCACCGATCGCGAAACCGGCGCCGAGTGTCACGCCAAGCATTCCCTGAGCGGTCGCCAGCAGCGTCATGCCCAGAACATAGAGCAGCGCACCCGAAACCATGAGCGGGCGATAGCCGATCCGAACGACCAAGGCGCCTGCGAAGGGCTGCAAAAATCCCCACACCAGGTTTTGCACGGCGATGGCAAGCGTGAATTGCGAAACCGATATCCCCACGTCTTTCGTGAGTGCTGGCATGAAAACGCCCAGGCTCTGACGCAGTCCCAGGCTCATGGTGAGCATCAGCGATGCGCCGATCAGGATCGGCAGGACAGGGCGCAAGGCGCGAAGGTCTGACATCGGTGCTCCGGTTGGTTTCCTTCAGACTGTATACCGATCAGTTACAGGCAGCGCTCGCATTTCATCGCTGCGCCGGTTTCGAGCACAATGCGCCGATGTCACCGATCCGAAAACCCGATATTTGCCAGCCCACCGGAACCGCCGAGTTGCCGATGCTGGACGTCTATATGCCCATGATGAAGACGGCGGCGATTGTTTCTGCCGCCCGCACAGGGCTGTTCGAGGCGCTGGCCTCTGGCCCGCTCGAGACGGATGTCCTTGCGCAGCGTATTGGTGCCGATCCGAACGGCGCGCGAACGCTGGCTGACTTTCTGGTTGCGCTCGGCTATCTGAGCAGATCCGGGTCGACTTACGCCAACACCGACAGCACCCAACGCTGGTTCACGAGTGCCGGGAAGATCGACTACACGCCAGGCGCGCTCTGGACGCACGAGGCCTGGGCGATGATGGGTGACCTCTCGAGCGCGGTGGTGGCCGGGACACCGCAGCGTTCGCTGTGGGACACGATGCGTGACAAGCCGCATCTGGGGCCGCTTTTTTCGCGCTACATGCAGGCTTTTGCGCAGGATCTCGGTCCCGACCTGATCGCTCATGTGCCTGTCGCCGACCATTACACGCGACTGCTCGATCTCGGCGGATCACATGGATTGCATTCGATCCGCTTTTGCCGCCGATATCAGCATCTGAATGCGGTGATCGTTGACATGCCCTCGGCGCTGACCGATACCGCGCACACGGCGGCGCAGGCAGGGTTGTCCGATCGCATCAGCTTGCATCCTGCGAACCTGCTTGCACTCGACTGGATTCAGCCTTGCGACATCGTGCTTTACCTGTCTGTCGGTCACAACCAGCAGGAGACCGATAACCGGCGGGTGCTCGCCGAGATTGCGCGGTCGCTTCGTCCGGGCGGCCTGCTTGTCATCCATGACTATCTCGCCGAAGAACCGCTGAACGCCTTTCACGCGGCGTTTCGGTTGACGCTGCTCTATGAGACCGGAACACGCACCTACAGCCACGAGGAATACCTGGGCTGGCTCAATGAGGCGGGCTTTTCGTCTGTCTCGCGTATCGATCTGAATCCGCTCGAAAAAGGCTCCTTGCTGCTGGCTCGTCGCTGAGCGACGGACCGAGCCGCTTGGTCGGCGCATGATCGGGATGAAGTCGATATCATCACGACGCAAAGCCTCTCTCAGATGAGGCGCCGCGACGATCTTCCGGGAGACCCCTCAGATGAACGATAAGAAAGTGGCACTGATCATCGGTGCAGGCGATGCAACCGGTGGCGCGATTGCACGGCGCTTCGCGCGTGAAGGTTTTATCGTCTGCCTGACACGACGAACGCGTGAGCCGCTCGAACCCTTGGTCAAGCAGATTGAGGCCGCCGGCGGGCAGGCACACGGCTTTGGGTCCGATGCCCGGATCGAGGAGCAGGTGGTGTCGCTCTTTGAGACGATCGAGCGCGATATCGGTCCGGTCGAGGTGCTGGTCTTCAATATCGGCGGTAACGTCAATTTTCCGATCACCGAGACCACCGAGCGCGTCTTTCGCAAGGTTTGGGAGATGTGCTGTCTGGCCGGTTTTCTCAATGCGCGCGAGGCGGCCAGGCTCATGACGGCGCGTGGGCGCGGCACCATTCTGTTTACCGGCGCGACGGCCAGTCTGAGAGGCGGTTCAGGGTTTTCGGCTTTTGCAGCCGGCAAGCACGCGCTGCGCGCGGTGGCTCAGAGCATGGCGCGCGAACTTGGCCCCAGGAATATCCATGTGGCGCATATCGTGATTGACGGCGGCATCGATACCGCCTTCATTCAGCAACGCAACCCCGAGCGCTACGAAGCGCTCAAGCCGCAGGACGGTATTCTGAATCCTGATGCAATCGCCGAAAACTACTGGAATCTGCATTGCCAGCATCGTTCGGCCTGGACCCATGAACTCGACCTGCGCCCCTGGATCGAAAAGTGGTAGGCGGGCTCAATAGCTGAGTGCCTGAGTCTTGCCCCAGAAAATTCGATAGGCAAAGACGGTATAGCCGACGATCACCGGAAAGACGACGACCACGCCATAGAAGATGACCCGCAGGGCCTCGGTCGAACTCGCCGCCTTCCAGATCGTCAGCTGATCGACCACCAGCCACGGAAACAGGCTGTAGGCCAGGCCGTAGAACGACAACAGGAAAATGCCCACCGTGCAGGCGAAAGGCACTTCGGCACCGTACTGGTTGCCCTGTTCGAGGCGTACCGGCAGACGTCTGATGCTGCGGATCATGACGCCGAAGAGCCCGAGCGTGACAGCCGGGATCGGCAGCAGCATGAGAACGTTCGGAAATTTGAACCACTTGTTGAAGATCTCCGGGCTGATCCAGGGTGTGGCGATCGAGATGGCCACCACCCCCGCCGCCGTGAGCCACAGGCTGCTCATTGCCCAGCCAACTGCTTTGAGCTGCAGTTCGCCTTCGGATTTCATGATCAGCCATCCGGCGCCGAGCAGACGGTAAGCCGAGATCAGACAAAGACCGATCAACGCAGCAAACAGCAGTCCCGGCAGGTCCTGCCGGAAGCCTGTGATCAGCTGCCCGAGCATGAAACCCTGGGCCCATGAAGCGATCAGTGAGCCTGCAAAAAAAGCGCGGTCCCAGAGCGGTCGGTGATACATCTTGGCCTTGACCCGAAAGTCGAAGGCCACGCCACGCAGCGTCAGACCCAGCAGCATGAGCGCAACCGGCAGGTAGAGCGCACCCAGAATGATGCCGTGCGCCGATGGAAACGCCACCAGCAGGACTCCCACGCCGAGTACCAGCCAGGTCTCGTTGGCATCCCAGAAAGGGCCGATGCTGGCGATCATCATGTCCTTCTGGTCAAGGTCGGTGGTCTGGCGAAGCAGAATGCCGACGCCGAGGTCGTAGCCGTCAAGGATCACGTAGGCCAGCATCGAGACCGCCATGATCAGAGCGAAGAACAGCGGAAGCCAACCCGCCGGGCTGCTCAGGTCGAGGTTCGCAAGCTCATGCATTGCCAAGCCCTGCCGAATGCTGGCCGATTTGCCGGGTACTGGCGGGTTGCTCATCCGTCTCGCGTGAGCCTGCCTTCTTGGCGAGATAGAACACCACCGATACATATGAAGCGAGCAATGCCGAGTACATCGTCAAATACATCGCGAGCGTGATGGCAATATTTGAGGCCGGCACCTTGGAGGCGGCCTGTGCCGTCGTGAGGACCCCGTAAACGATCCAGGGTTGGCGCCCGATTTCGGTGACATACCAGCCTGCTACCAGAGCCACCCATCCGGCGAAGGTCATGGCCACCAGGACACGGGCGGTGATGACCGACAGGTCCTGCTTGCGCCTGAGCTGAACGGCGGTCCACCAGCTGACTGCCATCATCAAGACGCCCATGCCGACCATCACGCGAAAGGCCCAGAAGATCGGAGCGACCGGTGGGTGCTTATCGCCGAAGTCCTTGATGCCCTTGACCTGACCACTCCAGGAGTGGGTCAGATAGAGCGATGCGAGATGGGGAATCGCGACTTCGTAGAGGTTCGACTGGGTCTTTGCATCCGGCCAGGCAAACAGAATCGCCGGCACGTTGCCTTGCGTCTCCCAGATGCCCTCCATTGCGGCAATCTTGGCCGGCTGATACTCCAGGGTGTTGAGGGCATGTGAATCGCCCACGACAAACTGAACCGGGATCAGTGTCGCCGCAACGAAAACGCCGGTGCGAAGCGTTGCCATCACGTCTCGGCCACGGTCACCCTGCAACCAGCGGTAGGCACTGATGCCAGCAAGAAAGAAGGAGCCGGTGAGTGCCGATGCAATCATCATATGGCTGAAGCGGTAGGGAAACGACGGATTGAAGATCACCTCGAACCAGTTGGTGACATGTGCCTGGCCGTCGATCATTTCAAAGCCCGCCGGGGTGTGCATCCAGGAGTTCAGGGCCAGGATCCAGAAGGCCGACATCGTCGTTCCAATGGCGACCAGAAGGGTGGCCATCGTGTGGACCCGTTCGCTGACACGCCCGCGTCCGAACAGCATGATGCCCAGCATCGTCGCTTCAAGAAAGAAGGCAGTCAGTACCTCATAGGCCAGCAGCGGCCCGGCGACATTGCCGACCGCGTTCATGAAGCCCGGCCAGTTGGTTCCAAACTGGAAACTCATGGTGATGCCGCTGACCACACCGAGCACGAAGGTCAGGGCAAACATCTTGATCCAGAACTGGTAGGCATCCATCCAGTACTGATGACCGGTCGCAACGAAGCGCGATTTGAAAAACAGCAGGAACCAGCCCATCGAAATGCTGATCGTTGGAAACAGGATGTGGAAAGTGATGTTGGCCGCAAACTGAATGCGCGCCAGGACCACCGGGTCAAGAGAATCCATCGAATACAGTCCTTTGTTTTTTCAGGCGGCCGGTCTGGGCCGCGCAGCAAGTTCGACGCCCAGCTCGCGGGCGACTTCCTGCGAATGCTCGCCGAGATTGGCGGGATGAGGCAGCGTCCGTGGCTGGCTGGCCGAGAATTTAACCGGCATGCCGACCTCGACATAAGGCCCTTCGGTGGGGTGTTCGCGCTCGCGGATCAGACCGCTGGCCTTGAGCTGTGGATTGTCGAGCAATTCATCGATGCGGTTGACCCGCATCGCCGGCACCTGAGCCTGCTTCATGAGTGCCAGCCATTCTTCGGTGGTGCGCTCGGGCGAAATCGACGCCATCACCTCGAACATCTGCGACATGTTGGCGCGTCGGGTGGGCTTGTCGATGAAACGGGCTTCCTTGAGCACATGACCATGGCCTGCGGCTTCAAAAAAACGCACCCATCGATCGTCCATGTAGGGCGCAAACGCGATGTATCCGTCTTTGGTGCGCATCGGCTGGCGGGTGGGGTCGAGCTGGCGCTGGTAATAGCCGGGGCTGGCGGTGGCCGGCAGAAAGCTGTTGTCGCACAGATGTTCGAGTGTGTTGAAACTCACCATCGATTCGAACATCGGCACCTCGACGAACTGACCTTCGCCGGTGCGCAATCTGTGAATGATCGCGGCGAGAACGCCATAGACCGCATGCAGCCCGGAGACCTTGTCGGCGATCGCTGCCGGCATGAACCGGGGTTGCGGATTGCCGTCTGTCATCGGCAGCAGCTGCGCCAGGCCAGTGGCTGCCTGAATGATGTCGTCATAGGCCTGCAGGCCTGCATAGGGACCGCTCTCATCGAAGCCGGTGCAGTGCACATAGACGATATCAGGGCGAATCTTGCGAACCGCCTCATATCCCAGACCCGCTCGCTCGATCGCATCGCTGCGGATGTTGTGGATGAACACATCGCTCACCTCGATCAGGCGACGCATCGCCTCGCGACCCGACTCGCTCTTGAGATCCCAGTCGACCGTTCGCTTGCCGCGGTTCAGTCGCATGAAGACCGGGCCCATGCCCGGCGTGGTCGGCGGGTTGCCGATCAATCGCGAGGTGTCGCCTTCTGCCGGTTCGAGCTTGACGACCTCGGCGCCCAGATCGGCCAGGGTCTGTGTGCAATAAGGTCCGAAGAACACCGTAGTGAGGTCGGTGACGCGGATTCCTTCGAGCATGGCCTGGCGTGTCATGGTGGCGCTCCGAGTTCTGTAGGGCGTGAGGATATCAGCCGGGCTGCACTGCAATGCTCATGGCGCGGCGACGCGCTACCATTTAACGATTGCCTTGAGCTCTATTCAGGACAGACCATGAACAAACCGATGATCATTTCTCAAGACCAACGTCCTGCGCCGCTCAATGTCGGCGGGTTCAGGATCAGTGTGCTCGCGTCTGTCGCGCAGACCGGTGCAAACGAGTTCTTCCATCAGTCGGGTGAGCAAGGCAAAGGCCCTGGGCCGCATTTTCATCCCTGGGACGAAACCTTCTATGTCCTCAAGGGTGAACTTCACTGCGGCGTCGATGGGGTCGAGACCGTGCTGACAGCGGGCGCGATGATGCATGTGCCGGGTGGCTCGACGCATTGGTTCCGATTTGGCGAGGGCGGCGGAGAGCTGCTTGCCATCACCTCGAAAGGCAACGCCGCGGCCATGTTTACAGACTTCGACAAAGGCATTAACTGGGAAAGCCCCGACCGGACCGAGCTGATCGCTATCGCGGCCAGCCATGGTCAGACGATCGTCCCCTGAGCGCTGTGGCACCGCCCCATCGCGTCTTTGTCCTGGGTGCGACCGGCACCATCGGGCGTGCAAGCGTGCGTGCGCTGGTGCGTCATGGCCACGATGTGGTCTGCTTCGTGCGGCCGCGATCAGGGTCAGACCGCTCCCTGACGGCAGACGAGATCCGGCGCCAGTTTCCTGGTGCCACGGTGCGAGTCGGGGAGGTGACCGAGGCGCAATCGCTGACCAACGACGGCTTTCAGGGCGAGCAATTTGATGTGCTGGTGTCCTGTATGGCGTCTCGCACCGGGGTGCCCCGCGATGCCTGGGCCATCGATCATCAGGCGCATGTCACGGCGCTTGAATGCGCACGCAGGGCCGGTGTTACGCAGGTCGTGCTGCTGTCTGCCATCTGCGTGCAAAAGCCGGTGCTGGCGTTTCAGCAGGCCAAGCTCGCTTTCGAGAAGCTGCTGATCGAATCCGGGTTGACCTATTCCATCGTTCGCCCGACGGCGTTTTTCAAGTCTTTGTCCGGACAGATCGAGCGGGTGCGACAGGGCAAGCCCTTTCTGGTGTTCGGCAATGGCGAACTCACCGCCTGCAAGCCGATCAGCGACGACGATCTTGGCGATTACCTTGCCGGCTGCATCAATGACGTCGCTCGCCACAATCGCATTTTGCCGATCGGCGGCCCGGGCGAGGCCATCACGCCTCTGCAGCAGGGCGAGCATCTGTTCGCCTTGCTCGGGCGCCCGCCGCGTTTCAAGCATGTTCCGGTGAGGCTGCTTGACGTGATCATCGGCGTGCTCGGCACGGCAGGTCGTGTGTTCCCCGCACTGGCCGAAAAGAGCGAGCTGGCCCGGATCGGGCGCTATTACGCAACCGAATCGATGCTGGTGCTCAACCCTGAAACCGGTGTCTATGATGCGGCGATCACGCCCTCGACCGGCACCGACACCCTCTTTGACTTTTATGCAGGCCTGGTCAGCGGCGAGATCGCGCCCGATCGCGGCGATCATGCGGTTTTCTGATTTCTCCGAGACACCATGTCAAAAGCAAACGCGATCGTCTTTGATGCCCCGCAACAGCTGTCGGTCCAGACGCTCGAGCTCAAGCCGTTCGAGGCCACTGATGTCGAGGTCGATGTCAGCTTCAGCGGCATCAGCACCGGTACCGAGCGACTGCTCTGGGATGGGACCATGCCGCCCTTTCCGGGGCTGGCCTATCCCCTGGTGCCGGGCTACGAAACCGTCGGCACTGTGGTCAAGGTGGGTGACTCGGACAGCGTCAAGGTCGGTGACCAGGTCTTCATTCCGGGTTCGTACAGCTTTCAGGGCGTGCGCAATCTCTTTGGCGGTGCAGGCTCGCGGCTGATCGTCTCGCATGATCGGGTCGTGAGGGTTGCGCCCGATCTGGGGCCCAAGGCGGTCCTGCTGGCGCTGGCGGCAACCTGTTATCACACCGTCTCGATCGGTGGTGCCCGCGAGCCGATGGTGGCGCCCGATCTGATCGTCGGTCATGGCGTGATGGGTCGACTGCTCGCGCGCATCACGCTTGCGCTCGGCATGCCGGCCCCGACCGTCTGGGATACGCAGCCGGTGCGCCGCGAGGGTGGCGACGCTTACACGGTGATCCATCCCGATGAAGACACCCGGAAAACTTACACTGCCATCTATGACGTCAGCGGCGACGGCTCGATTCTCAATGGTCTGATTTCGCGCCTGTCACCGGGCGGCGAAGTCGTGCTGGCAGGCTTTTACAAGCAGGATCTCAGTTTTGCCTTTGCACCGGCCTTCATGCGTGAAGCGCAGATCAGGGTCGCGGCTCAGTGGAAAAAGCACGACCTGCTGGCGGTGACCACGCTGGTGGCGTCTGGTGCGCTGTCATTGGACGGTCTGATCACCCATACCTGCGAGCTGTCGCGTGCGCGTCAGGCTTATGAAGTGGCTTTCGGTGACCCGCAGTGTCTGAAGATGATGGTCGACTGGCGAGCATAAAAAAAAGCGCCCCGCGAAACGGGGCGCTTTTCGAGATGCTGCCGTGTCGAGTTTATTGGGCAGGGCTCATCACCGCTGCCTGAACCGCCCGCTTGGCCATGTTCTGGAAGGCTTCGACCGAGCCGGTGCCGGTTCGGAATGAATCGCCCTGGACGGTCAGCACGCCGCCGCCCAGAAAGGCCCGCGACATGCTGTCGACGATCCTGCTCTCGACCACCATCGCCGGAATCTTTGAATTGACGCCGCCGGCATAGGCTGCGCCATTGACCACCAGGCCAACTGGCGTGAAGTTGTAGATCTTCAGACCTTCCGCATCGATCTCGGCACCGGTGATCGCAACCGAGATACGGGCTACGCCCGGGCCAGGGGTGGTGACGATCTTCATCGAGCGCCGGCTATCCACTGCCTCATAGAGCGCGGTCTGCAGTGCAGCCCGGGTCTGGGCGACGATCTCGGGCGTGACGTCCTTGTTATAGCCACCCGCGTCGGTCGCGATCGGATCGATGATGATGGCGGTGTAGGTGGCCGGGTTGATTGACGCATTGCGATAGCGCCACAGCTTGACGTCTTTCGGCATGCCGCCGACTTCGGTCAGCAGGTTGTAGTTGGGCAGGAAACCGGACTGAGGTATTGCCTGCCCCTTGAGTTTGTTGTTACTGGCGCAACCCGTCACCGTTGCGGCGACGGTCAATGCAGCGGCAAGTAAGAGCGCTTTGGAATATTTCATGGTGTTTTCCTGCTGAGAGACGAGGCAAAAGAGGTGTCTGGCGAATGGTTCGCCGAACAGTGCTGTACGTCGGCTTATGGGGATCATACTTGCGAAGTCAGATACGACATCGTGTCATTTTTGAAATGATTGATGGCTGCGAGCAAAACTCGATAAGGCGCCAATGTCTGGTTCGATACCAAGCCCTGGCTCATTGCTCAGGGTCATGACACCGTCAGCAGGGCGTGACAACGGTCCGCTGGTGAGATCGCGAAGCGGATTCGGGTTGGCGTCGACCTCCAGCATGCCGTCGCCGCCGGCTGCGGCAAGCAGATGCGCCGAGGCGAGCAGTCCGACGCCCGCGCCAAGGTAATGCGGGCAGAAGTGCGTCCCTTGTTCGATGATCTTGCGGGCCACCGACAGGCAGCCGGTAAAGCCGCCCCATTTAGCCAGATCGGGCTGCAGGACACCGAAGGCCTTCGATGCGAGTGCTGCGTCAAATCCGGCAACAGACGCCATGTTTTCGCCGGCAGCCAATCGCATACCAGTCTGTGACGCCAGTGCCTGCCATTCGGACAACGGTCGATCTGCGCGCAGTGGTTCCTCCAGCCATATCAGCCCGAAGGACTCGAAGGCACAGGTCATCTCGACGGCGGTGCTCAGATCCCAGGCCTGGTTGGCATCGATCATGAGGGGTACATCGCCCACTACTTGGCGCAAAGCGCGCAAATTGGCGATGTCACGCTCCAGCCCGAAACCGACTTTGAGTTTGAACGCCCGGTAACCTTGAGCAAGTTTGTCGGCCGCCAGAATGTGGGGGTCGGTCGGGTTCAGACCGCTGGCATAGACGCGAACTCGCGGCGAATGGCCACCGAGCATCTTCCAGAGTGGCAAATGACTGCGTCGTGCCTGAAGGTCCCAGAGCGCAATATCGATCGCCGCAATGCACTGTGCGATCGGGCCGGGCTCCGCCGATTGAATTGCCAGTACCGCGGTTTGCAGGGTGAGATCGAAAAAAGCGCTCGACGCTGATTCGAATGTGCGGCCCACGAGAAGGGGGGCAAAGACCGAGTCGATGAGCCGCGCGCGGTGCTCGGCGCCGACCGTCGGAAAATTGCACCAGACCTCCCCCCATCCTGCGCAGCCGTCTTTGTCGGTGATCCGCAGGAAGACCGCCGGGCGATCACGCATGATGCCGAACGAGGTCTGAACAGGCGTATCGATCGGTGCCCTGAAAACAAAGGCCTCAATACGGTCGATTGCGATGCTCATTGGCCGCTTCGTCCGCTTTTTCCGCTTGTCTGGCGCTCGAGAATGTCGAGCAGAGCGGTCCAGTCCTGATCAATGCGCCCAGTGCGCTCCTGCAGGTCGAACATCTCGCGGGCAGCTGTGCCAGTCGCCAGTGGGATGCCGTAAGCGTCGCCGAGTTCCTGCGCGAGAAGGAGGTCCTTGCGCGCAAGGCGCGCAGAAAACCCCGGCGTAAAGTCGCCCGACAGCGCCTTGCCGGGGTAAACCGTCTCGAGCGATCCACGCCCTGCGACCGTGCGCTTGAAGAGGCTGCGAAGGAAATCGCGATCGAGTCCGGCGGCGCTTGCCATCGCGAGCGCTTCGGCGTTCGCCACCACGCTGACTGAAGCCAGATAGTTGTTGATGATCTTGGTGGTCAGCGCGCTGCCCGTGGGGCCGCAATGAATCACCTCTTCGCAGACTGGCGCGAGTACCGGCCTGATGCGATCAATCTGGGTCGCTTCGCCGCCCACCAGAAAGAGCACCTGCCGGGCGGCGGCATAGTCGGGGCCACGGGCAATCGGCGAGTCGATCAGGGTCATGCCCAGACGGGTGATGTCGGCATGAAGCTGCACGAAGTCGGCGAGTGAACCGGTGGTCATGTCGATGAAGACCGTATTGGGGCCGGCTGCAGACAGTGCGCCGTGCGGCCCGAGAACGGTTTCTCGCACCTCGATCGAGGTCGGCAGCAGGGTGATGACGGTGTCGCAGCCGCGTACGGTGTCGGCAGGCGTCGTGCCGACGCGTGCACCGAGTTGCGCAATGCGCTCGCAGGCCGCCGCCGAAATGTCGTAAACCGACAGCCTGTTACCGGCCTCGATCAGATTGGTGGCGATCGGGGTTCCCATCGCTCCGAGCCCGAAAAACGCAATATCAGCCATATCGAGTCGAGCGATCAGCGATGAATGTCGTTCTTGCCGCTTCGATCGCTGCCGCGGACCTGAAACAGTTTTCGCCGGGACAAGTCGAGCACGCCCATGTCGCGGACCTGGCGTGACGCCAGCTCACGGTCGAAATACGAGCTGGCTGGCATATAGCGAAACACCATCCCGGCGCGACGCTTTCCCGAATTGTTCGGGTTGGCGCCGTGAATGAGATAGACATCATGGATCGAGAACATGCCGGGGGCGAGTTCGATGTCGCGTGGCGGCGCGCTTTGCAGGTGCTCGGGCTTGAGGACCTGGTTCAGGATGATGGCGTCGCTGTTGTCGGTGTCGTGCGAATAGCTGACGCGGTCGCGATGCGAGCCCGGAATTACCCTCAGGCAACTGTTCTCGATATTGACATCATCGATTGCAATCCAGGCGGTGACGGTTTCAAGCGGACGAATCGGCCAGTAGTGCCCATCCTGATGCCAGGGTGTGGCGCGACCGCCTTTGCCCGCCTTGCAAAAAAGCGCCGAGCCCCAGACGATGATGTCGTCGCCGATCAGTTGGGCCACAGCGTCGAGAATCTGTGGCATCACCGCATACTCGAGCCAGCTCGAATCGCGCTCGATGATATCGGGCACATAGTCGGCGTCAGTGATGTTTTGTGCGGCGAGAAAGTCATCGAGCTTTTTCTGAAGACCTGCGACCTGCTCAGCGGTCAATCCGCTTTTCGGGACGATGATGCCGTCACGGCGGTAAGCGGCGATGTCGTGGGCACTCAGCGGTGAACCGAGTGGCGGGCTTGGTGGCTGCATGGTCTACCGCCTCGTCGATGTGTGATGGCATACCGGATTTGACCGGCTTTCGCTGGGCATGATACTGGTCATTGTTCAGGGGACCCTGATTCGGGTCGAGCAGGCGTATCAGGAATGAATGAGATGAATCTTAAGTTGGCAAAGCGCGATGCATCGGCAGAGGAGGCCCTTTGAAGTCGGCGGCTTATGACTACATCGTGGTCGGTGCGGGCTCGGCCGGCTGCCTGCTGGCGAATCGCTTGTCTGCAGCCGGCCATCGGGTGCTGTTGATCGAGGCGGGCGGTCGCGATCGCAGTTTTTGGATTCACCTGCCCGTGGGCTATTTCAAGACCATGGTCGATCCCAGGGTCACGCGCCAGTTCGACACCGAACCCGACGAAGCATCGGGCGACCGCAATATCGTCTGGCCGCGAGGCCGGGTGCTGGGCGGGTCCTCATCGGTCAATGGCCTGATCTACATTCGCGGCCAGCGTGAGGACTATGCCGACTGGGTTGCTGCCGGCGCACGCGGTTGGGATTACGAGTCGCTGCTGCCATTTTTCAAGCGCTCCGAGAATTACGCGGGCGGGGCGAGTCACTACCATGGCGCCTCAGGCGAACTGGGGGTGAGCGATCTGCGTAACGACCATCCCTATTGCGATGCCTGGCTGCAGGCTGCGCAGCAATTCGGTCTGCCCCGCAATCACGATTTCAACGCCGAGACCGACTATGGCGTGGGTGCCTATCAGCTGTCGATTCAAGGCGGATGGCGTTCGTCAGCGGCGCGCTGTTTTCTTCGGCCGGCGCTCAGCAATCCGACACTGACTCTGGTGATGAATGCACAGGTCTCGCGGGTGCTGTTTGAAGGACAGACCGCGATCGGTGTGGAGTGGATTGAAGCAGGCGCGACAAGCTCTGCACGTGCGCAGTGCGAGGTGATTCTGTGCGCTGGGGCATTGCAGTCGCCGCAGTTGTTGCAGTTGTCAGGGATCGGCCCGGCAGCGCTGCTGCGCGAGCACGGTATCGCGGTGGTGGCCGATTCGCCCGAGGTCGGCGAAAACCTGCAGGACCATTATCAGGCGCGTGTGATCGTGCGGCTGAAGCAGCGCATGTCCCTCAATGATCAGGTCCGAAGTCCTTATGGGCTGGCAAAGATGGGCCTGCAATGGCTGCTCCTCAATCGGGGGCCGCTGACCGTCGGCGCAGGACAGGTGGGCGGTTTTGCCCGCACGGCGCAGGCGCGTGACAGTCGCGCCGATATTCAGTTCAATGTGATGCCGCTGTCGGTCGATCGGCCGGGCATGCCCTTGCACAATTACTCGGGTTTCAGCGTCTCGGTCGCGCAATGCCGACCTGACTCGCGCGGCAGGCTCGCGATCCGCTCGACCAACCCTTTCGATCAGCCGCGCATCGAGCCGCGCTATTTCAGCGCAGAGCATGATCGCAAAGTGATGGTTGCCGGCCTGGAAATGGTTCGTGACATCTATCGGCAGCCGGCCTTTCGAGCGCTCTGGGATACCGAGACCCTACCGGGACCTGAATTCAGGACGCCAGCAGATCTCTGGCAGCATGCCCGGATGAAGGGCGGCACCGTGTTTCATCCGACCTCGAGCTGCCGCATGGGCGTCGATTCGGCCTCGGTGGTCGATGAACAGTTGCGGGTGCGCGGCGTGGATCGACTGCGCGTCATCGACGCCTCGGTCATGCCGTCTGTGACCTCGTCGAACACCAACGCGCCGACCTTCATGATTGCCGAGAAGGGCGCATCGCTGCTGCTGGCGGCCCACGATCAGGCTTCTTCCCACTCACACACGGCACCGAGCCGTTCACCCCAGGAGATTCATTCATGATTCACGTCCTTGCCATCATCACTGCCAAACCAGGCGAACGCGAGATCGTGTTGCAGGCGTTTCAGGCCAATGTGCCCAAGGTGCTGGCTGAAGATGGATGTATCGAGTACGGTGCGGTCGTTGATGCTGAGCCGGGCTTGCCGGTTCAGACACCTGCCGGGCCGGACACTTTTATCGTGATTGAAAAATGGGCGAGCCTGGAAGCACTCAAGGCACACGGTGCAGCCCCTCATATGGCGAGCTATGCGGCGAAGTCGCGCCCGCATATTGCCAACCGAGTGGTGCATATCCTGTCCGGGGTGTGAGCCGCGCGCCGCAGGGCGCCCCTCGATAAGTCTGAGACGCGAGGTGCGCTCAGGCCGATGGCGTGGTGGGCTTTGCGGAATATCGCGGGCGCATCAGTCGTTCAGCCGCGTCGAACGCCGCTTGCATGGTAATCGCCAGCAAGGCCGCCGGTACCGCGCCGGCAAGCATCTGAGTCGTGTCGCTGACTGCAAGGCCGGAGACGATGCGCTCGCCCAGACCGCCAGCCCCCACAAAGGCCGCCACGGTAGCGGTGCCGACATTGATGACAGCCGCCGTCTTCAGGCCAGCAAGCACCATCGGTGCGGCCAGCGGCAGTTCGATTTTCTGGAGGATCCGGGGGCGGCGCAGGCCCAGTGCGCTGCCGGCTTCGATCAGTCCTGGTGCGACCGATAGCAGTCCGGCATGCGTGTTGCGCACGATCGGCAGCAATGCATAGGCCGACAGTGCGATGAGTGCCGGCACAAAGCCGATTGACCCGAGCAGTGCAATCAGAAAAGCGAGCAGTGCAAGCGATGGGATGGTCTGCAACAGGCCTGTCAGCGCCATGATGGGGCTGCTGAGCGAAGGTCGGCGACAGGCCAGTACACCGAGCGGTATGCCGATGACAGCGGCGATCGCCAGCGATCCGAAGACGAGCAGCAGATGCTGGCCAAGCAGCCGACCAAGATCGGGGGCAAGAAGGCGCGAGACGAATCGATCGAATGCACCAGGTCCGTCATCGCCGCTGATCGAACTGCCAACCATTCGGGGTGTTGACGCGCCCAGAGCCAGCCAGCCACGCGACACCTCTTCGAAGCTGCGCCGATCAAGCTCGACTTCGGCGTTCAATGATCTCATCGTCGCTTCATCGAAGCGGCCTGCGAGCCTGGCTTGCAGCACGCGGTCATCGAGCGTGTCGCGCATCAGCAGGACGGCGTCATAGCGGGGAAAGTAGCCGAGATCATCGCGCAGGACCCGCAGCTTGAGGCGGCCGATCTGAGCATCGGTGCTGTAGACATCGATGATGTCGAGCTGGCCATCGGCGAGGGCCTTGTAGGCCAGTCCATGGTCGATTCCGCTGCCGGCACTGATTTGCAGACCGTAGGCTTTTTTGAGACCAGGCCAGCCGTCAGCCCGAACCAGAAACTCGTGGGACAGCCCCAGACGAAGGCTTGCGCTTGCCGATGTCGGCAGCTTTGCGAGGCCTGACAGCGAATCGATGCCCAGCCGCGCGGCATCCGCCTCGCGCATCGCGATTGCATAGGTGTTGTTGAAACCAAGCGGAACGCTTGCCTTGAGCCCGCGGGGTGCGAGCCATCGGTTGATCTGTTCCAGGGTGGCTGTCGCATCTTCGGGGCGATTGCGCTTGAGTAACTCGCGCACGATCGTGCCGGTGTATTCGGGATAGACATCGATGGCGCCGGTCGTGAGGGCCTGCTCGAGGATGCCGGTGTTGCCCAGGCCTTGCCGGTGCTCGGCTGGTGTGCCCGAGGTGCGCAAGGACTGAGTGACCAGCTCGCCGAGCAGATAGCTCTCGGTGAAGCGCTTGGAGCCGACCTTGACAGGATCGGCCGCCAACAGGCGGCTGCCTGGCATCAGCAAGGCAAGCGCAAGAAGCAGATGAGTGCAGGCCCGACCCAGGCGCCCGCCACCCGATGGCGACATCAGCGCAATCAAGCGGAGCCTTTTTTTCGCGCGTCGCGCTGCTTTTGCGCGAGGCGGGCATTTCGATCGACGGTCAGCTTCGTGATCAGAATCGTTGCGGCCAGTGCAAACGTGATCGTGTTGGCAATGATCAGCGGCCAGGCCCGCATTTGCCATCCATAGACCAGCCACAAGGCCACCCCGAGCGTGAAAGTCCAGTACATGCCGACCGAGATGCCGATGACATTGCGGGTTCGCAGGATCAGCAGCGCTTGCGGCACGAAGGACGAGGTGGTCAGCGTGGCAGCGATATAGCCGATCCACTCGGTCAGGTTGATGTCCGGGGGCGTCATCGCTCGGTTGGGCCTTGTCTGGTGTCGGTTGATTCGTCGGGATTGTCGAGTCGGCATTGGGCGCGGTCACCCGATGGCAACCCGGGACGCTGTAATCTGCCGCGTGGGCGCGAGGTGCGCCTGAGAACCGCCCTTTTTCGCCGCTGCGGCCAACATTATCAGGCAGACCCCATGAACTTCACCGATATTCCCGGCGATAGCGAGGAGAGCGCGCAGACGCTGCAGGCGCGTACAGCAGCAGCGTCGCGCAGCACCTGGGTCAGTGTGGTGGTGAACATCGTATTGACCGCGCTGCAGATTTCGATCGGTTTGATCTCCGGGTCCCAGGGCCTGGTGGCCGACGGCGTGCATTCGCTGTCCGATCTGGTTTCGGATTTCGTGGTGCTGTTTGCGGGTCGTCATGCCAGCAAGGATGCCGACGCAGATCATCCCTATGGGCATCAGCGATTCGAGACGGCGGCGTCGCTGGTACTGGGCGGAATTCTGCTTGCAGTCGGTATCGGGATGGTGTGGTCGGCCATGCACAAGCTGGCCGTGCCCGAGTCCATCCAGGAGGTGCATATCGTCGCCCTGTATGTCGCAGGCGGTGCGCTCCTCGCCAAGGAACTCCTGTTTCGCTACATGCTTTCTGTCGCCAAACGTGTCAAATCAAGCATGCTCGTGGCCAATGCCTGGCATGCACGCTCTGATGCCGCCTCCTCGCTGGTGGTCGGACTCGGCATCATCGGCAACCTGGCCGGTCATCCGATTCTCGACCCGATTGCTGCACTGATCGTGGGCTTCATGGTTGCCAGGATGGGTTGGAGCTTTGCTTATGACGCTTTGCACGATCTGATGGACCGTGCGGTGGATGACAAGGAAGTCGAGGCGATCCGGCAAACGCTGTCCGAGACGCCTGGAGTGAAAAGGGTCCATGACGTGCACACACGCAAGATGGGAGACATGATCATGGTCGATGCGCACATCGAGGTCGACGCCACCCTGACGGTCGAGGCCGGTCACGATATCGCGGTCGAGGCTCGTCGGCGGGTCTTGCAGCGCCATCGGGTGCTTAATCTGATGACTCATGTCGATCCCTGGCGTGCGCCCGATCTCGATCATCCGGGCGGCATCAGCGCTGCGCCCTGATCGCGGTATCGGTTGATGCTCAGCGGCTGAGCCCCGATGACCGCGGCATCTGAGGTTTGCGGGGACGCTGACGCAGCTGAGCAAGCGCAAGGATTGAGCACGCCTTGCGCGCAGGCGCGCCTTGCTCGCGATGGCGCGAACGAGTTGCCGGTCTCGCAGCGAAAAGGCGTGCTGCGGCTGATACGCGACATTGGCACCGAACCGATGTTCATGCTGCTGGTTGCCTGTGGTGCGATCTACATGCTGCTCGGCGATGTCCATGAAGCGCTGATGCTGCTGGGCTTCGTGTTCGTGGTCATGGCCATCACCTTCGTGCAGCAGCGACGTACTGAACGATCACTCGACGCTTTGCGCGTGTTGTCGACACCCCAGGCATTGGTGCTTCGCGATGGCATTGCGGTGCGGCTGGCCCAGCGTGAACTGGTCTGTGGCGACCTTGTTTTGCTGGCCGAAGGCGATCGGGTGTCTGCCGACATGGTGTTACTGCAGGCCTCGAATCTGAGCGTCGATGAATCGATGCTGACCGGCGAGTCGATGCCGATCGACAAGCGGGCTGCAATGGCCACGGAATGCGATCTCGATAAACGATTGCAGCCCGATCGGGGCATGGCCTTTGGCGTCTTTGCCGGCACGCTGGTCACCCGTGGCAGCGCACGGGGCAGGGTGATTGCAACCGGCACTCGCAGCGCGCTCGGTCTGATCGGCCAATCATTGGCAACACTTGGGCCGCAAAGCACGCCGATTCAGCGCGAGACCGGCACCATCGTCAAACAGGTGGCGGCTGTCGGCATGATGCTGGCCGCAGCGCTCACGCTGGCCTATGGGCTGTCATCGGGTGACTGGCTCAATGGCCTGCTGGCCGGGCTGACCCTGGCCATGGCCTTGCTGCCCGAAGAACTGCCGGTGGTGCTCACCCTGTTTCTGGGTCTGGGTGCCTGGCGACTGGCTCGCGAAAAAGTGCTTGCCCGCAGCATCCCGGCGGTTGAGCTGCTGGGCGCCACCACAGTGCTGTGTGTCGACAAGACCGGCACGCTGACCACTAATCGGATGGCGTTGCGGCGGATCTGGGCGCCGCAGGCAAGCTACGACTGCCTGACCGATGCAGCATTGCCGCTTCCGGAGACGCTGCACGAAGTGCTCGAATTTGCGGTGCTGGCGAGTCACCGGCAAGCCTTTGACCCGATGGAGTCGGCGATCGGTGACAGCGGTCGCAGTCTGCTCGCCGGGACCGAACACCTGCATGGCGACTGGTCTCTGATCGACGACTACCCGTTGACGCGCGAGATGCTGGCGATGTCGCGCGTCTGGCAATCGCCTGATCGTCGCGACCGCCTGATCGCGGCCAAGGGCGCGCCTGAGGCGATTGCTGATCTGTGTCATCTCAGTCGCGACCAGCACGATGGGTTGATGCATCAGGTCGAATCGCTGGCGGCGGATGGGCTGAGGGTTCTTGGCGTGGCGCTGGCGCGATTCGAGGCGGCCGAATTGCCAGCTGAGCAGCATGATTTCGCCTTCGAATTTCTGGGGCTGATCGCTTTCGAAGATCCGTTGCGCAGCGATGTGCCGGCGGCGATTGCAAGCTGCATGGCGGCGGGCATCAGGGTGGTGATGATCACCGGCGATCATCCGGCGACCGCATTGGCGATCGCCAGGCAGGCGGGTTTGAGCAGTAACGATGGCGTTATCACCGGGGCTGAACTCTCGACGCTCAGCGATGCCGAGCTTGATCGGAAACTGGCCGTCACGCAGGTGTTCTGTCGGGTGCTGCCTGAGCAGAAACTGCGACTGGTGCAGGCCTTTCGGGCGCGCGGTGAGGTGGTGGCCATGACCGGCGATGGCGTCAATGATGCGCCGGCGCTCAAGGCTGCCGATATTGGCGTGGCCATGGGGGCGCGCGGTACAGATGTGGCCCGTGAGGCGGCGGCGCTGGTGCTGCTGAACGACGACTTCGGATCGCTGGTCACCGCAGTGCGTTATGGGCGCCGGGTCTTTGCCAATCTGCGCAAGGCGATTGCTTTTCTGGTGGCGGCCCATGTGCCGATCGTGGGCCTGTCGATCCTGCCACTGATGTTCGGATGGCCGATGCTGCTGATGCCGGTGCACATCCTGTTTTTGCAACTGATCATCGATCCGGCGTGCTCGGTGGTCTTCGAGGCCGAGCCGCTCGAGGCCGACGCCATGACCAGGCCGCCCCGCCGGGCCACTGCGCGTCTTTTCGACAGACAAGTGCTGGTAAGAGGGCTGTGGCAGGGCATCGGCTTGCTGATGATCTTGCTGGGCGTGTTTGCGCTGGCGCGCGGATGGTCGGGATCGGACGATGTGGCTCGTGCCACCACTTTCGCGGCGATGGTGCTCTCGAACCTGGCGCTGATTTTCGCGAATCGTCACTGGAGCCGAATCGCGCTGCCCGGGCGCGTCTCAAGCAATGCCGCCTTCGGATGGATCGCGGTGGCCACCGTCGCCTGGCTGGCGATCGTTCTTGGTGTCGGTCAGGTCAGTCGCTTGTTCTCGTTCGAACGGCCATCGCCCGGCTTGCTGATGCTGACCGTTGCGGCGGCTGCCCTCAGTCTCCTGTGGTTTGAGGCCATCAAGTGGCGCACCCGAGGTGGCTGAGTACCCCTTCGGCTGCAACAACACCACTGGCAAAGCAGGCAGTCAGGAGATAGCCGCCAGTCGGCGCCTCCCAGTCGAGCATCTCACCGGCGCAAAACACGCCCGGCAGATTGCGCAGCATGCATCGATCGTCAAGCGCATCGAAGCGCACGCCGCCCGAGGTGCTGATCGCTTCTGCCACCGGGCGGGCGGCCACCAGCTTGAGCGGCCATGACTTGAGTTCGCGGGCCAATTGAAGCGGGTCCCGTGCCAGTGATTCGGCCAATCCGGCGGCGTTATGGCGTTCGCGCAATAGCGCCGCCTTGACGCCCTCAAGACCGGTGGCCTGCTTCAGATGCCGAGGCATCGAGCGGGTCGCCCGATCACGAGCGAGTGCGGCACCCAGCGACTCAAGGCTTCGCCCGGGCACAAGATCGAGTTGCACCGTCGCATGGCCGTCTCGCCTGATCGCGTCACGAATACGCGATGCCGCGGCGTAAACCAGACTGCCTTCGATGCCCGTTGACGTGATCACGAACTCGCCCGGCCGATCAAAGTCCGGCCCGCACCCATCGTGAAAATGCAATCGCACTGACTTCACCGGAGCACCGGCAAATCGCTCGGCAAAATAAGGGCTCCAGCCTCCTGTCGACAAACCCGCGGCGACATCGAAGCCGCAGTTGGCCGGCTGCAGTGGTGCAACAGAAACACCGCGCGCTGTCATCCATGGGACCCAGGCGCCGTCGCTGCCGAGCTGCGGCCAACTCGCGCCACCGAGTGCCAGCACGACCGCATCCGTCTGCACGCTGACCGGACCACCCGGTGAGGCAAAGTGAAGCAGGGTCGGCACATCACCCTCGGTCCATCCCTGCCAGCGATGACGGGCATGCAGCCGAAGTCCTTGCGTGCGCAGGCGATGCAGCCAGGCACGCAGCAGCGGCGCAGCCTTCATTTCGACCGGAAAAACCCGACCGGAGCTGCCGACAAAGGTCGCGATGCCGAGCGCCTGAGCCCAGTCTCGCAAGGCCTGCGGCGAAAAGCCTGCAAGCCATCGACCGATCTCGGGTGCACGAGTGCCATAGCGCCTGAGAAAAGGCTCGATCGGTTCGCTGTGGGTCAGGTTCAGGCCGCCTTTGCCGGCAAGCAAAAACTTGCGACCCACCGAGGGCATGGCATCGAAGAGATCGACCTGCAGGCCCGCCTGCAGCAGACGCTCTGCGGTCATCAGGCCGGCAGGGCCGCCGCCGATGATCCCGACCTTGGTGTGTTTCGACATCATGTGGTCGCATTATCCGCGACACCGGGCGTACCAATGAAAACGGGGGCCGAAGCCCCCGTGAAGATCCGAATGACCGCCGGAACCGGAATTCAGCGTCCGGAGCTTTTCATGACCTCTTCCATCACCCGATCAAGATTGAAGCTGCCAGGCTTTTGTCGCGGCGGGTATTCCTTGAAGCTTTGCAGCCACTTCCCGACATAAGCGCCGGCGGGAGCAATCGCGAACATATGCTCGAGATACCAGCGCTGATAGCCAATGGCGTTTTCCTGCTGGGCCCGCTCGAAGGGATCCATGCGCAGGTTGGTCAGCAAAGGCGCACGCAGGACCGTGAAGGGCTTTTGCCAGACATTCATCCCTTCCGCTTCCTGCATCAGGAAGGTGACCTTCCAGTTGTCGTAGCGAAGCGCGGCAACGCTGCCGTCATCGGTCCAGTAGATGAACTCGCGACGCGGCCAGGCCGATTCACCACGCAGTGCGGGGCCCAGATCGTAGCCATCCAGATGAACCTTGTAGTTCAAGCTGCCGACCTTCAGGCCGGTGAGCAGGTCCTGCTTGACGGTCTTGTTGCCGGCCGCAGCCACCAGAGTGGTCAGCATGTCTTCGTGGGCGCCGATGTCATTGACGATGGTGCCGGGCTTGATGGTGCCCGGCCATCTGATCATCGTCGGCACGCGATAGCCGCCTTCCCAGTTGGTGTTCTTTTCGCCGCGGAACATCGTGGTACCGCCATCGGGCCAGGTGAAGGTCTCGGCACCGTTGTCTGACGAATACATGACGATGGTGTTCTCATCCAGGCCGAGTTCCTTGAGCTTGGCCAGAACCTGCCCGACATGCCCGTCATGCTCGACCATGCCGTCGGCAAAGATGCCAAGGCCGGTCTTGCCTTGCGACTCTTTTTTCAGGTGCGTGAAGATGTGCATGCGGGTGGAGTTCCACCACAGGAAGAAGGGCTTGTCGGCCTTCTTGGCGCGCTCCATGAAGTCGAGCGCTTTGACATTGACTTCCTCGTCGATGGTCTCCATCCGCTTTCTGGTGAGCGGCCCGGTGTCGGTGATGCGGCCATCTGCAAAGCTGTGGATCACGCCGCGCGGACCGAAGCGCTTCCTGAAGGCCGGGTCCTTGGGATAGTCAGGGTTCTCGGGCTCTTCCTCGGCATTGAGGTGATAGAGGTTGCCAAAGAACTCATCGAAACCATGCTTGGTCGGCAGGGTGTCGTCGGAGTCGCCGAGGTGATTCTTGCCGAACTGACCGGTCATGTAGCCCTGTGCCCTGAGCAGGCCGGCAATTGTCGGGTCTTCTTTTTTCATGCCCTCAGGCGCGCCCGGCAACCCGACTTTGGTCAGGCCGGTGCGAATCGGTGACTGGCCGGTGATAAAGGCGGCACGGCCGGCAGTGCAACTCTGCTGACCATACCAGTCGGTGAACAGCGCGCCATCGCGGGCGATGCTGTCGATATTGGGCGTCTTGTAGCCCATCATCCCGCGGTTATAGGCGCTGATATTGAACTGGCCGATGTCATCGCCCCAGATAATCAGGATGTTCGGTTTGCGGGCGGTCTGTGCGCCGGCAGTCATGGTCATCACCGCAAACAGCAGGCCTGAGAACCAGGCCAGCCATTTGATTGAAAATTTTGGAAGCATCATGGATTGTGTCCTTTCTGTTGCCGGCTCAGACGCGAACCGGTTGATCGGGTGTCGTGATGGCCACGCTGCAATATGGTTTCAGTCAATGGTGATTCGGTCAATGACTGAAAGTTTAATCAGCGATACGATATCCGTATCATGAACGACTTGCGACTCATTGGTTTGGCGCTCGCGCTGTCCGAGCACGGCAATTTTCGCCGCGCCGCAGACTCGCTCAATCTGTCGCAGCCAAGCCTGTCCAGAGGCATTGCCGAACTCGAACGCTCGCTTGGCGTGCCGCTTTTCGACAGGACGCGCAAAGGGGTCGTGCCAACCGCCTTCGGGCGAGTCCTGCTCGACAAGGGCAGTGCCTTGCTTCGGGAGGCGGCCACACTCAAGCGTGAGATCGAGCTGCTTGCAGGTGCCCAAAGCGGTGAGTTGCGTGTCTCGGCCTCGCCGGTGCTGGGCGAAAGCGTCGTCGCGATTGCACTGGGGCAGGTATCAGCCCGGTTTCCGAAGCTGCACATCAGCATCACGATTTCTCATCCTGATCAGGTGGTCGATGATCTGTTGAAGGGTCGCGCCGATCTGGGGGTGGCAAATGTTTATGGATCTGAGCAGGATCGCCGACTGGTGATCGATACGATGGATCCCCTGCCGGTCTTTTTTGCCTGCCGCGCGGGGCATCCTCTGACGAAAGAGGGCAGCTTGTCCCTGCGGCAGGTGCTCGCCTATCCACTGGCCGCGCAGACGCTCAGAGGCGAACATGCCGAGGTCGCGGCGGCAGCCACCGCCGTGTCTGGCACGCCGCTGCGCAGCAAGCCTGTGCAGTTGATGCCGGCAACTGACAGTGCCACCCGGGGCGCGATGTTTGCCCCTCAGATCACGGTCAGTTCGCTGTCTGCAGCCCGTCTGATTGTCCTGCACAGTGACGCGGTATTCATCGCGACGGCCTGGTCGCTCGCAGACGATGTTGCGGCAGGCCGTCTTGTCATGCTGCGCGTCGACGAACCCGCCGCCAAAAGCTCACATGGAATCATTCGCCTGGCCGATCGATCACTCGGACCGGCCGAGAAAGCCTTCATCGAGATACTGCGGGAGGTCGAGGCGCAAGCGCATCAGAGTGATGGCGTCGCGTATTTCTGATGGCAACCCATGCAGGAGAAGCGGGTGTTGAGCATCGTTGCATATTCCGGCTCCTCGGGTTTTGCCGAGTTGAGCAGGCTCGGTAGTGCGTCGAGCCTGGCCAGCCTGCGCTCCAGCACGTCCCGGTATGGCCATTGCGCATAGGTCCTGGATAGCCGCGCGGCTTCGTACATGGTCTTTGCATTGGGCAGGTCATTGGCCCTGGCCAGCATGTCCCCGAAATTCAGGAAGAACCCCTCCCAATTGTGCGGAGCGATCCAGCCGTTCCAGCAGGCGCGCTTGGGCCCTTCAGTCGTCTCGAGCGCGATGTATTTGCTCAAGTCAGGGCGATTGCGGCTGACTTTCTCGCCGAAGCAGGCGTCCAGGTTTTCCCACTGCTGGGCCAGACCTTCCTTGAATGGCGCGCTGTCAGGCGGATTGCGGCTCATGACATAGCCGCTGGTGAAGAGATTGAACTCAGGCCACATCGAGACTGCGTGCTTCATCTCGTAATAGCCCTGGCGCATCTGTTTTTCGTTTTTGAGGATGCTGGCTTCAGTCATCGTGAATCCCGCAGCAAAGCCGCGGTAGCGGGCTTCGTCGGGCGCAAGCAGCACCGCTTCGTCGAAAAGCCGGCGCGCCTCGGTGGCATGCTCGACGATGCGTGCCTGCGGTTTCATCCGGTTGCGTTCGGCGAATTTCCAGGCATGGAGCCATCCGGTGTGCGACAAGGTCAGCGGATCGTTCGGATTGGCGAGCACGACTTGCATGTGCGATTCGAGCAATGCGTCGATGCGCTCGTATTGCCCGTTATGGAGGGCTTCCCAGAATGCGCGGGCTTGAACCTGCGCCTGGTCGGAGGGAGGGCTCGCCACTTTGGCTGGAGCGGTGGCGGTTGCCAGCCAGGAGCAGCCTGTGAGGGCGAATGTGGCGAGAATGGCTAGCGTGGTGATCAGTTTCATGGCGTGTCCTCCGTGGTGGTTGTTGATGCAGTCGTTCACTGCAAGAAGTCAATGGTTTTGCGGGTTAATGTTGACGGCGCCTAGTTATGGTGGGGCTGTTATCTATGCAATGTCAAGATAAACTTTTCGCCGACAAGTTAGACTGGCGCCAGTCCTGCTGACACAGGCCTGACGGGGGTGGATTCCAATGCCAAATTCAAGACAAAAAAGGCCTGCTGATCGCTACCATCATGGCGATCTGCGAAACGCGCTCATTACCCAGGCATGGGCGATCATCGATCAGCGCGGTCAGGCAGCGCTATCGATGCGCGCCGTGGCTGAGGCGTTGGGGGTATCTCATGCCGCTCCCGCCCATCATTTCGCCGACAAGGAGGCCTTGCTGCAAGAACTGCGCAGGCAAGCCTGGAGCGACTTCGCCGATGCGCTTGAGTCAGCTGGCGACGCACCCGATGCCCTTCGCCATATGGGGCGCGCCTATGTGGCCTACGCTTTGTCGCATCCGCGTCGCATGGAGCTGATCTTTCGCAGCAGCAGCAGTGCGAGTTCACCCGATGTCCTGTCCCAATCGATGCGGGCCTGGATCGCACTGAGCCAGGCAGTGGTTCGCCATATCGGGCCGGCAAAAGCGGCCGATTCGCGCCTGGTGTCTGTCCTGTCGGTGGCCGCCTGGGCACAGGCCCACGGATTGGCGATGCTGTGGACCGATGTCGGCCTGCCTCCAGGCATGCCCCAAGGCGAGGCTGCCAGGCCATTGCATGAAGCGGCCCTTGACGTGCTTTACGCCGGGATGACGACGATCCTGGGACCTGCCTCGTCCTTACCGCAGGCCCCGTCCGCCTGATCGCCGGCGGCTTGCCCTCGACTCAGGTCTTTTTCTTCGGACGCTTGGCTGCCGGTCTTGGCATCACATCGGATTCGCTGATCCGAAGCGGCTGACTGCCGACCCTGACGGTCTGCAGATGCTTCAGCGTCTTTTTGGGCAGACCTGAAGACAGCTCGATCAGGCTGTAGGTGTCGAAGATCTCGATTCGACCAATGTGCTTGGCCTCCAGGCCAGTCTCATTGGCGATCGCGCCCACGATATTGCCCGGTTTGACGCCATGGATATGGCCGATCTCGATGCGATAAGCCTGACTGCCCAGTCGTGCCGGCTTGGCGTCGATCGGTTCTTGCGATGCCTGGCTGGCGCGCTCGCGCCAGGTCGAGGCTGGTGGCGAATCAGGGGCTGACAAGGCCGCTGATGGCTCGGCCCGGGCTGGTCGCTCGAGAGGCGGTGCGCTCTTTCGGGCCGCACGGACAGGTCGATCGTCCGACCTGTCTGTCTGGAAAAATGGGGGCGGACTGGATGCAACCGGGCTTGATACGGCCGGGCCGGATGTCTCGTGCCCGGACTTCGCGCCGCGCTCGGGACGGGCCAGCAGCAATGGCACACCGCCGCGCGACATCTTGGCGAGTGCTGCCGCGATTTCGATGGCCGGCACATTGTGTTCGTTCTCATAAGCCTCGACGATCGCGGCAAAGACATCGAGATCGCCATCGACAAGCGTCTGGGAGATCTGCTCCTTGAAACGGGCGATCCGCACATTGTTGACCGTGGTGATCGTCGGCAGCTCGAGCTGCGAGATTGGCTGGCGCGTCGACCGTTCGATCGCCTTGAGCAGGCTTCGCTCGCGTGGCGTGATGAACAGGATCGCTTCGCCGCTGCGCCCGGCACGGCCAGTACGGCCGATGCGGTGGGTGTAGCTCTCCGGGTCGGAGGGCACGTCATAGTTGATGACATGGCTGATGCGTTCGACATCAAGACCCCTTGCCGCCACATCGGTGGCCACCAGGATGTCGATGCTGCCGTCCTTGAGCTGACCGACCGTGCGCTCGCGATGTTGCTGCTGCATGTCGCCATTGATGGCAGCCGCCGAGAACCCGCGGGCCATCAATTTGACGGCGAGCTCCTCGGTGGCCAGTTTGGTGCGGGCAAACACGATGATGCCGTCGTAATCCTCGGCTTCGAGCAAGCGGGTGAGGGCATCGAGCTTGTGCATGCCGCTCACCAGCCAGTAGCGCTGACGGATGTTGTCGGCAGTGCCGGTCTTGGCGGCCACCATGATTTCGGCCGGATTTTGCAGCTGGGTCTGGGCGATTCGCTTGATCGCAGAAGGCATCGTTGCCGAAAAAAGCGCGGTCTGCCGGGTCTTGGGTGTGTCTTGCAGGATGCGCTCGACCTCGTCGATGAAGCCCATGCGCAGCATCTCGTCGGCCTCATCAAGCACCAGAGTCTTGAGCTTGGACAGATCGAGCGAGCCTTTGTCGAGATGGTCGATCACCCGACCCGGCGTACCGACCACAACATGCACACCCCGTTTGAGCGAAGACAACTGCGGCCCGTAGCTCGCTCCACCATAGATCGGGAGCACATGGAATCCGGGAATATGGGCGGCATAACGCTGAAAGGCTTCTGCGACCTGAATCGCGAGTTCGCGGGTCGGGACAAGCACCAGCGCCTGAGGCACGGTCTGCCTGAGATCTAGGCGAGACAGGATCGGCAGCGCAAAGGCAGCGGTTTTGCCGGTACCTGTCTGGGCCTGGCCAAGCAGGTCGCGATTGGCGAGCAGCAGCGGAATGGTGGCAGCCTGAATCGGCGACGGGGACTCGTAGCCGACGTCATGGAGTGCCTGCAGCAGGGCAGGGCTCAGGCCAAGATCAGTAAAAAGGGGGGTAATCGCTTCAGTCAAGACAGAACTCTCTATGCAAAACCTGCGTAGTGTCCACGCTATCGCCGTAATAGCAAGCCCGGCCTTTTTTAAATCGCTTCGCGCAAGGTGTTCGAACATGCCGCTGCTGATCGGCAGGCCCGCCAATTCTTGCTAATCTGCAGGCTTAGCCTTCAAAAGATGTACTGCCGTGAATCCTGCCGAGATTGTGAGCGCCCAGGGCATGCCTGCCCCTGAACGCGAGAGCGAAGAAAACCGCACAGGCTTGAGCAAGGACTCGCTTAAAAGCGCTTTTCTTGACAATCTTTTTTACGTTCAGGGCAAGTTTCCGGCTCTGGCAAGCCGCACCGACTGTTATCTGGCGCTCGCCTTCGTGGTGCGCGACCGCCTGCTGCAGCGCTGGATCAGCACTGCCGCGGCCTACACCAGACAGGGCGCGCGCACAGTGGCTTACCTGTCAGCCGAATTCCTGATGGGGCCGCATCTTGGTAATAACCTGATCAACCTCGGGATCTTCGACGAGGTGAAGCAGGCGGTGACCGAACTCGGCCTGGATTTCGATGAACTGCTGGCCGAAGAGGAAGAGCCGGGCCTGGGCAACGGTGGCCTGGGCAGGCTGGCAGCGTGTTTTCTCGATTCGATGGCGACGCTCGAGCTGCCCTCCCTGGGATATGGCATCCGCTATGAGTTCGGCATCTTCGATCAGGTGATCACCAATGGCTGGCAGGTTGAAAAGACCGACAAATGGCTTCGTCACGGCAATCCCTGGGAACTGATGCGCCCGGAGTGGACCGTGCAGATCAAGCTGGGCGGCCACACCGAGCGTTACCGGGGCGTCAAGGGCACGGAGCGGGTGCGCTGGCATCCGGCCCGCATCGTCAACGGCATTCCTTACGACACGCCGATCCTCGGTTACCGCACCAACACCGCCAACACGCTGCGACTCTGGCGCGCTGAAGCGCCTGAAGGCTTCGATGTCGAGCAGTTCAATCGAGGCGATTATTACGGCGCAGTCAACCGCAAGATCGTGTCCGAGAACATCACCAAGGTTCTTTATCCGAACGACGAGCAGATTCAGGGCAAGGAGCTCAGACTCGAGCAGCAGTACTTTTTTGTCTCGTGCTCCCTGCAGGACATGCTGCGGATCATGCGCACGCAAAAGCTGCCGCTGTCACGATTTCACGAGAAATTCGCGATCCAGCTCAATGACACGCATCCGGCCATTGCTGTCGCCGAACTGATGCGCTTGCTGGTCGATGAGGAGCTGCTCGAATGGGAAGAGGCCTGGGCGATTACCCGCGCGTCGCTGGCCTACACCAATCACACACTGCTGCCCGAGGCGCTCGAGCGCTGGCCGCTCGACCTGTTTGGCCGGGTCCTGCCACGCCACCTCGAAATCATTTTCGCGATCAATGCCGAGTTTCTGAAAGAAGTCGAGCGGCGCTTTCCGGGCGATCCCGACCTTATTGCCCGGATGTCACTGATCGATGAGCATGGCGGGCGTCATGTGCGCATGGCCCATCTGGCCTGCGTGGGCAGCCATGCGATCAATGGCGTGGCACAGCTGCATTCCGATCTGCTGGTGCGCGACGTTCTCAAAGATTTCCATTCGCTGTGGCCCGAAAAGTTCAGCAACAAGACCAATGGCGTGACACCGCGCCGATTCGTTGCGCTGAGCAACCCGACGCTGTCCGGGCTGATCACTGACAAGATCGGCGAAGGCTGGCTCAAGCATCTCGAGCGCCTGCGTGAGCTCGAGCCGCTGGTCGAGGACGCAGCGTTTCGCGAGCAATGGCGTGAGATCAAGCATCGCAACAAGCAGCTCCTGGCCAGGGAGCTGAAGCTCAGATCCGGTGTGACCGTCGATCCGCAATCGCTCTTCGATATTCAGGTCAAGCGCATTCATGAGTACAAGCGCCAGCATCTGAGCGTGCTGCATGTGGTGGATCTCTACCATCGCATCCGTACCCGAGCAGCAATCGAGGTCGCGCCGCGTACCTTTGTTTTCGGAGGCAAGGCAGCGCCCGGCTATCGGATGGCCAAACTGATCATCAAGCTGATCACCTCGGTGGCCGATGTGGTCAACAACGATCCGGCAACGCGGGGGCTGCTGAAGGTGGCGTTCCTGCCGAACTTCAATGTCAGCATCGGGCACAGGGTCTATCCGGCGGCCGATGTTTCAGAGCAGATTTCGACGGCCGGCAAGGAAGCCTCCGGCACCGGCAACATGAAATTCACGATGAATGGCGCGCTCACTGTTGGCACCCTCGATGGCGCCAATATCGAGATTCGCAATGCGGTCGGCCCCGCGAATTTCTTTCTCTTCGGCAAGACCGTCGAGGAGGTCGATGCCTTGTGGGCCAGGGGCTATCAGCCGCTCGATCAGTATCACGGCAGCGAACGACTGCGCGGCGCCCTCGACCTGATCAGCACCGGCTACTTCAGCGGCGGCGATACCGAGATGTTCCGCCCGCTGCTCGACAGCCTCCTCAGTCACGATCCTTATCTGCTGCTGGCCGATTTCGATGCCTACCTCGATTGTCAGCAGCGGGTCGATGCGGCCTATCGCGATTCCGAGCGCTGGACGCGAATGTCGATCCTGAATGTCGCCCGCTCTGGTCAGTTCTCGTCGGACCGGACCATTCGCGAATACGCCGGCGAAATCTGGAAGGTCAAGCCGGTCGAGGTCAAGTTGCTGACCCGCGCTGACGTGATCGAGGGTTTCCTGCAGTAAGCGGTTTGTCTGGGGGCTGCTGCCCTCAGGCGAATTCGCGAGGCTGCCCGGTCGCCTCGATCACCGACATCCACAGATCGCCGTCAGGGTCGACGCTGCGGGTCTTGCTGGTTGCCAGCGCAATCGGCACGTGCACGAAATGGCCATGCCAGCGGCCGATCAGCATTGCGGTGTTGCCGGCAAGCCCGGCATGCACCGCGTTGCGGGCCATGTCCCAGCAATAGACACTGTCGGACGGACACGCCGGAATACTGCGGATGGTGTAGCTCGGGTCGATGTACTTGACAGTGGTCTCGCGCCCCGCGCTCTCGAAGTGCGCGAGGATCCGATCGCGCAGGAAGACGCCGACATCCTTGAGCTTGGCATTGCCGCTCTTGTCGCGTGAGCCGACGCGGCCCGGGGCGGCGTCAGGGTTGACGATCAGGTCCTGCGCTGCACCCTCGGCCACCACGATCACCACATGACCCTTGCGAGCCAGTACCCGATCGATGCAGGCGAACACGCCATTGTTGCCCTCGAGCAAGACCGGCACTTCCGGAATCAGCACCAGATCGGCTTCGGTGGAGGCCAGTGCCGCCTGGCAGGCAAGAAAGCCGGCGTGCCTGCCCATGAGCTTGACCAGTCCGATGCCGTTTCGCGCCGCAACCGCTTCGATACGGGCACTGTGGATGACATCGACCGCCGCTGAATAAGCGCTCACGAAACCGAAGCTGCGATCGATGAAGGGCACATCGTTGTCGATGGTCTTGGGCACGCCGATGACGGCGATGCGAAGCCCTCGCCGGGCGATTTCGGCGCTCAGGCTCAAGGCCCCGTTCATGCTGCCGTCGCCTCCGAGTACAAAGAGAATACCGATGCCATTGGCCTCGAGCCCGTCGACCATCTCGCCCGCATCCTGCGCGCCGCGCGAGGTCCCGAGCACCGTGCCGCCTTCGTGGTGGATGCTGGCGACCGATTCGGGGGTCAGCATCATCGGCTGATGACCGAGGCGCGCGATCAGCCCTTCATAGCCATACCGATAACCGACGATATGTCGCACGCCATAGCCGGCCCACAGTTCGAGCACGATGCCGCGAATGACATTGTTCAAGCCCGGCGCCAGTCCGCCGCAGGTCACGATGCCGCAGCGAAGCGTCCTCGGATCGAAAAAAATCCTGTCTCGCGGGCCGGCCAGCTCAAACGCCGGCAGACTGTTCGGGTCTGCGATGCCTTGGCTCAAGCTCGAGATCGAATCATCGAACAGAACCCTGTCGGCCTCGCCCACGAACTTCATACCCCGTACACCGAGGTGTCGGGTGACCGGGGAGGGCAGCAGGCATTTGCCCAGGGTGTCTATCGCCAGATCCTCGGGCAACAGGCGTGCATTGCGAAGGCCCTGATCGCCGTGTGTCATGACCATGCTCGATCCGTTCCTGTTCAGGCTCGTGGCGGTGCGACTTCAGCCGGTATTTCTCAGACCGGCCGCCACACCATTGATGGAAATATGAATGCCCCGCCTGACCCGTTCGTTAAGCGGCTCATTCGGACTGCGACCACGGTAGCGTCGCATCAGCTCGACCTGCAGGTGATTGAGCGGATCAAGGTAAGGGAAGCGATGGGCAATCGATCGGGCAAGCGACGGGTTAGAGGCGAGCCTTTCGCGCTCGCCGGTGATCAGGGTCAGCGCGTCGTGCGCAGCCTGCCACTCTGCCTGAATCGTCGCGAAGATTTTGCGTTCCCGCTTGCGATCAGTGCCCAGTTCGAGATACCGGGCCGCGATGCCGAGATCGCTCTTGGCCAGCACCATGTCGAGGTTCGACAGCAGGGTCCGGAAAAATGGCCACTGCTTGTACATTTTGCGCAGAACCTCGAGTCGCTTGTCCCGGTCGCCCTTGCCGGCCGACAGATAGGCCGACACTGCCGATCCGAATCCATACCAGCCGGGCAGGGCGACGCGGCATTGTCCCCAGCTGAAGCTCCACGGAATCGCTCTCAGGTCTTCAATGGCGCGGTTGGCCTTTCGCGAGGCCGGGCGTGATCCGATGTTGAGTTCGGCAATTTCTCGGATCGGCGTGGTGTCGAAAAAGTAATCGGTGAATCCGGGCGTCTCGTAGACCAGCTCACGATAGGCGGCCATGCTGGCGATTGACAGTGCCTGCGCCGTCTCCAGAAACACTGCAGGCGCACTGCGAGTCGGATGCAGCAGGGTGGCTTCGAGGGTGGCCGCCACCAGTGTCTCGAGATTGCGCCGGCCGATCTCGGGGTTGGCATATTTCGAGGCGATCACCTCGCCCTGCTCGGTCAGGCGGATCTGGCCGTTCACCGTGCCCGGCGGTTGCGCGAGGATGGCCTGGTAGCTCGGACCGCCGCCGCGACCGACCGTGCCCCCGCGCCCGTGAAACAGCCGCAGCGTGATCGCGTGGCTTTGTCTCATCGGATCAAAGACGCGCACCAGTTCGGTCTCGGCGCGATAGAGCTCCCAGTTGCTGGTGAAAAAGCCGCCGTCCTTGTTGCTGTCGCTGTAGCCAAGCATGATGTCCTGCTCGGCACCCGAGCGCACGATCATCTCGAGTATGCCCGGCAACTCATAGAACGCCTGCATGATGCTGGCGGCGTTGCGCAGATCTCCGATGGTCTCGAAGAGCGGCACGACGATCAGATCGTTGACCGCATCGCGATCGAGCGTGCCTCGCATCAGTCCGGCTTCTTTTTGAAGCAGCAGGACCTCGAGCAGATCGCTGACGTCCTCGGTGTGCGAAATGATGTAGTGGCGCAGCGCGGCCGGACCATAGCGACGCCGCTGCACCGCAGCCAGGTCAAAGATCGCCAGCTCGCCCAGGCTGTGCTCGGAATAGGCCGCGCCCTGCACGCGCAGTGCTCGAGGCTCACGCAGCAGTCCCAGCAGCAGGCTTCGCTTGTCGGTCTCCGTCAATGCTGAATAAGCAGGCGCGACGCGCGCCACCGCGAGCAGCTCGTCGATGACCGCCTCGTGCTTGTCCGAACTCTGACGAAGATCGACGGTTGCAAGATGAAAGCCGAAGACCTGGACCGCGCGAATCAGCGGCGCGAGGCGTGCGCCGATGATGGCCTGCGCATGATGCGAGGCAAGCGATTCGGCCATCACCTTTAAATCGGCCAGGAAGGTCTCGGGATCCGGATACGCTTGCTGTGGTGCGATGGCATGCCGAAGCGCTTCGGTGCCGGTCAGATCATGAAGCGTCGCGGCCATTCGGGAATACATGCCGGTCAGAGCGCGCCGATAGGGCTCGTCCTGGCGATGTTCGCTGCGATCGGGCGAGCGATCGCACAGCGCCTTCATGTCATCCGTCACCGTTGCCAGCAGCGCCGAGATCGACAGCTCTGCGCCAAGTTCGTGAAGTTCGGTGAGGTAAAAACGCAAAACGGTTTCACTCTGACTGCGCAAGGCGATCTGAAGTGTCTGAGCGGTGACATTGGGATTGCCATCGCGATCACCACCGATCCAGTTGCCCATGCGAAAGAAGCTGGCGATCTCATGCCCCGGCAGCGCCTCTTCAATGTCGGCGTACATGCGCGGTATCTGCTTGAGAAACGTCGAGCGGTAGTAGCTCAGTGCGTTCTCGATTTCGTCGGCGACCGTGAGCTTTGCATAGCGAAGCATCCGGGTCTGCCACAGCTGGGTGACCCTCGCTCGGAGCAGGGCCTCGTTGGACTTGAGGTCGCGTGCGGTGTGCAGATCGTCGCGCTGGCCGATCAGTTCGGCAATCGCGCGCTCGGCATCGAGAATGCTCTTGCGCTGGACCTCGGTGGGGTGGGCAGTCAGGACCGGCGAAATATAGGCGGTACGAAGCGCGTCCGCGATGTCGTCTGCGCGGATGTCTCGGGCAGCGAGCCGGTAGAAGGCCATCGCAAGTGATCCCTCCTGCAGATCGCCCCGGCGCTCGTGGGCTTCCCGGCGGCGGACGTGATGACGGTCTTCGGCGATATTGGCCAGGTGCGAGAAATAGCTGAAAGCACGAACAACCGAGACCATCTGGTCGATCGTGAGATTTTTCAGCAGTCGATCGAGGGTCTTGCCGGCGGCCGCATCGCGCTTGAGCCGGTAGGACACCGACAGTTGTCGGACCCGCTCGACAAGGTCGAAGGCATCCTGGCCTTCCTGCTCCCGGATCACATCACCGAGTAGTCGTCCCAGGAAGCGAATGTCGGCGACAAGCGCTGAATCCTTGTCGGGTGCGCTTGCGTTGCGCTTGGGTGTTTCAGGTGCGTTGTTCATTGTCGAGACCGGTTGTTGGCACAGTCATTGTGCACAATCGGCCCCGATCAAGGGCCACGCGTCTCGACGCAAGGTCCGTACCAAGGGCTTCAATCGGTGCCGCTGTCACCCGCGGCGAGGGCAATCGCACGGTCCAGCGGCGAGGTTTCGCTGCTGGGACGAGCCTGTCCGCTGGCGATCAGGCCGGCCAGGTCGGTGTCTTCATAGGTGAGGGTTTCTTCCGGGTGACGGCTGAAGATGTACACCTTGCGAGCCGGGCTGATCCAGGCCAGCTTGTAGACACGGAAATCGCCATCACGGCTGATTTCGATCATCTGGCCGCGACGGATCGCGGCGAGCGAGGCATCGATCGGGCGAGTCGGCAAGATTCGCGGCGCTGTCTGTGTGAATGACATGGCAGCATCGGGCGAGGATGCGTGGGGTGCGGCGTCGGCAATTTTAAGGAGCGCCGTGGTTTCGGTGCTCGAGACCGGGATCGTCGCGCTGAAAGGAGGACGTGTCTTGGCGGCCGCAATTTCCTCGGTGTGCTTGAGCATCAGGGCCTGGAAAAATCGAGTCTGATCGACCTGCGGCATATCGACACGGGCCAGGCCGGTGCGCAACTCGCGGATCATGCCCGGCAGGATTTCAGCCAGGGCGCCGATATCCTGGGCGTCTTTCTCGCAGGTGCTCCAGATCAGCAGCTTGGCGGTATCAATGCCGGTTTTCCAGGCGGCCTTGGCCTGGTTGAAATCGGCGGCGGTTCTGGTGCCAGCCATGAAGAGCGCCCACCAGTCATCAAGGAAGGCTTTCACGAATGGCGGGCATTGCGGCGACATATACAGCGCGAACTCGGCGCGTGCCTCGTCGAGGGCCGCGCTTTGAGCTTCGCGCAGCGCGATCGCCCGCTCGGTTGCGGCAAGACGGGCACGGTGTTTTTCGATCTGCTGCTTGCTCAGCTCGTCGGTGGACTGGGTTGCCTGCACAAAAACCTCGACATCGGTATCAAAACTGACGATGACACGGTCGACGATGCTGCGAAGGCCGACCATCAGATCCGATCCCTCGCTGACATCCGATTCCGGGTCGGACCCGATCTCGGCGATGCGATCGATCAGCTGGCGCAGGGGATGCTGGCGCCGCGCGAAAAAACCGCGGCTCAGCAGCGCCGCTTTGACGGCAACCACCTGCATTCTCAGGAGTTGCTGCTTGATCGAGTCAGGCAGGCGCGGATCCAGGTAAATGTAGTCGAAGACCACGCCGACGATATCGACGGTGATCTGATCGAGCGGCGTGCCTTCGTCCTTGATTCGGGCAAGCAGGTCGGGATGGACGCCACCCTGCGCAAATGCATGGTCCGACCGCTGAAATGACGTCAGTGATGACATCAGCGCCGAACGCTCCTGGACTGACGGTAATGCGCCGCTCAGCCGGTCGATGGCAACCGGGTTGGACAGCATCCTGGCGACCTGACGGCGGCCCTCGCCCTGGCCTTGTCCCTGTCCTGAATAGGCCTGTGCCATCGCGTGCTGAAGCATCAGCATCTGATCGTCGTCCGAGATATCGGCGTCGGGCAGATCAGCGATGCCCATCATGTCGCCTTTGCGCTGCAACCCGCCACGAGCCGTTCCTTGCGACTGACGGCGAGCATCGCGGATCACCGCACCAAGGACGAAATCGGGCAGCACACCGCTCTGGCGCAGCTGATCATTGGCCGCGGCATAGGCATCGTTGATCGCGGTCGAGAGATTGGCGCCGACAGCGGCGAGCGCAGCCTTGATCGTTTGAGCCGCAGTGTTGTCCTCGGGCAAAGCCGCTTTGAGCGCGTCATAAATGCTTGCCAATGAGGCAGGAAGCTGGTCGCTGCCCAGCGACGGGTTCTCGAGAACGGCACGCAGTCTGGCTTTGAGTTCTTCCAGGATCTCCTGATCGACACCGATGCCGCAGCGCTGCGCCCAACGGCTGCGCTCCATGCTGTGCTCGATCAGATCATCCGACACCAGCGACAGCGAGGCGAAGTCGATCTTGTCGCTGCGCGCTGCCGTTGGCATCGGCGCATCGAATGCCGCTGCCAGCGCCTTCTCGAAATGATTGCGAAAACGCAGTGTCATGTCGTGCTGGTGGCGATGCGCGAACTCGGCTGCCATCGCCAGCAAAGACTTCTCCTCGGAGGTCTCTGCGATAGCCGATCGGGCGGTCAGCGCGGTGACCGAGCGCTCAAAGGCCTGCGCAACGCCCTCGGTCAGGCGATTCGTGAGGCTGCGCTGGCAGCTCGCAATCAGCGCATTGTTTTTCAGGCTGGGGATCGCGTTCACGGGGATAGGCACGAGTCGCTTGCAGGGTGATCGGGGCGGACTGACCAAGGGTGTTGTAACGATGGGCGTCTGGCCGCGCGCGGCCGACGAAAGGTCGGCATTGCGATCATGAGCGGCCGGTTGGGGCGTCCTTTCTGACCAAATGGTGCCCAGGCGGGGCAGACTATGATTCGCAGCGGCGCACGTCCGCAGCCCGAAAGCTGCCGAGCGCAAAGCGAAGAAGGGAGAGTACTGATGAATCAGGCAGTCGAAGCAGGCGTCCTGCGGATCGCCTATCAGGATCACGGTGATCCGGGCGCAACGCCGGTGGTGCTGCTG
>CANKWX010000001.1 GCA_947487165.1 Burkholderiales bacterium | reverse complement strand
TCATCGGTCGAGTCCTCGGCAGCGCCCTCCTGCGCGAAGGCATAGAGCGGCTTCGCGCCTTGATTTCGAAAGTAATAGGTTGAAAGTGATGCGAAGGCAGCACAGTGACCGCCAAACTGAAACGACCCGAAATTCTGGTGCAGGATGGAGTCTGCGGCGAGCGAAAACCCGGTGCTCACCTCGGGCTCGATGCCCAGACCAAGCAGTGCCAGCGCCACGAACTTGCTGAAGTGTGAGGTGCGAAAGCTCACGGTGCCTGCCACGCGATCGACCGCGATCACTGACACCGCCTGGTAGCGCTGCGCCGTCTCGTCGAAATAAAAAACCGCTGGCGGCATGTCGCCGGCGGTCTTGACGTCATAGGGAATGGTGACCACCACAGGACGGTTGAAAGTATTGTCCTTGCCGTCGGCAATCTTCAGCACGAGCACCTTGGACACCTGAGTGGCGCCAGCGTCCATCGCTTCTTTTCTCAGGGGCGCGGGCAAGGCATCCTCATAGCCCACCTGCAGTTGAGCATCCTCGATCACGGCGCCCGCAGGGAACTCGATGGTGGCACCCTTGAAGGCGGAGGCGTCGCCGCTCACCTTGATGACAGTCGCGGCGGTGGCGCTGGTCTTCAAATCGCTGCGCAGCAGTTCGCTGAACACCGCGGTGGGCTGGCCTGAGACTGCCCCGGAAGGCTGGCCTGAGGATGCCTCACCATTACCACTGCCACTGCCGCTCCCGCCGCAGCCTGTCAGGAACAAGGTCAACAGCAGGGTCAGGACATATCGAAAACGCATAAGGGCTCCGGAAGTGCGGCGCGTTGCAGACACGCTCAAGCCGCTACGATCCGGATCCGGCACAAAGTCAGCTACCCATGTTCATGGGGGTATTCGCCGCGCGCGCTCGCGACTAAGCTGTCAGACCGTTTTGGTTTGCTTGCCTGATAACACTCACCCGTCCATGCCCGAAGAACCTGTCCAGACTGCGCCGCATGAACGCTGGCGAATCGTCCTGCTCGAAGACGATGAGGCGTCACGACAGTATTTCGAAGCCAGCATCCGTGAGCATCCCGGGCTGGCATTGCTGGCCTCGTTCAACCGCCTTCGCGACGCCCAGGCGTGGCTGGAAACCCATGCCGCAGACCTGCTGCTGACCGATCTGGCCCTGCCTGACGGACATGGGCTCGAATTGATTTACCGCCTCAAGACCTTGCAGCCGGCTTGCGAGACGCTGGTGATCTCGGTACTGGGCGACGAGGACACGGTGCTCGCCTGCCTGGAAGCAGGCGCGGTCGGCTACATCCAGAAAGATGCCCAACCCGACGATATCGGCCAGATCGTCCTCGAAGTCAAACAGGGGGGCTCACCGATTTCGCCCATGATCGCGCGCAAGCTGCTCGAGCGATTGAAGTCGCAGCCACCCCTGCCTGAACAGCGAGCAGCCGATGCGCCCCAAGTGCAGTTGACCGCTCGTGAGTCCGACGTGCTGCGACTTGTTGCGCGCGGCTACACCTATGCCGAAATCGCCGACATGGAGGGCATCTCGATGCACACCGTGCAAATGCACATCAAGCATCTGTATCGCAAGCTCGAAGTGCATTCCCGCGGCGAGGCGGTCTACCAGGCCGGCCTGATGGGTCTGATGGACCCCCAGGGGCGTACGACATAACGGCGATGGGCCAGACCCGGCCCGCGTCTCGCGATAGCCGGCTGCGTTATCGTTTCTGGCTGTGCTTGAGCCTTTGGCTGCTGTTGCCCGGTGCCTGGGCACAACCCACGCCAGTCATGATCGAAAGTGCGCAAGTCCGAATGCTCACGCCTCACGGCGACGACGCGCTGCGCACCGAGTCCCTGCCGCTGCACTGGGATCTTGCCGCCCGCGGTCTTTCTGGGGTGGTTGAGGTGCGCCTCTCATTCACACGCCCGTCTGATGCCGCTGCCGGGTCCTGGGCGGCCATCATCCCTCGCGTGGGTAATGCCTGGCGCATCGATCTCAACGGCGAACGGCTGGCCGAAGCCGGTCAGATCGACGTGCACAACGACAACTGGGCGGCCAAGCGACCGGTCTGGGTGGTGTTGCCGGAGGTTCTTCTCAAGCCGCAGAACGAACTGCGGATTGTGCTGCGAGCCGATGCCGGACGACGGGCCGGGCTCTCGCGGGTCATGGTCGGCCCCACGGAACTGATGCGGCCTCAGTGGGCTTACCAGGAATGGTTGCGGATCACCACACCTCAGGCCGCCGCCGTGCTGAGTCTGCTGGTCGGCGCATTCTGTGCGCTCTTGTGGCTGCAGCAGCGCGACCCCCTTTATGCGGCAGCGGCGGTCGGCGAACTTGCATGGGGCTTGCGCCTGGTTGACACCTGGTGGGAGGCCTCGCCGCTTCCCTGGCCAACTTGGGGAATGGTGGTGCTCTGCCTTTTCGTGATCTGGTCAGGGGCGCTCTATCTGATCATCAAGGCACTCTGGAACGATGCGCGACCGCGAGTGGAGCAGCGCTGCATCCTGTTGCTGCTCGTGACCGGGCCGATCAGTCTGGCACTGTCGTGGTGGCATCTCACACCAGTCTGGGTGACCGTCTGGATGCTGGCCTCGCTTGCGGGATGGGTGCTGCTGACGCTGCGTCTTGCATGGGAGGTCTGGAAGCAACCCGATGGTTTGCGCTGGCTGCTGGTTCTGGCCACGGCGGCCTGCGTGTTTGCGCTGGCACGTGATGTGTATGTGGGTCGCGCGGGCGCGCTGTATTTTGAAGAGTCAGCGTATGCAAAATATGCGGCAGTGTTACTCGCACTGTGCGTCCTGACCATCGTCAGTACGCGCTTCAAGCGCGCTCGCGACGACCTGGTTCAAGCCAACCGCTCTATTCAGGCACGCATTGAAGCGCGCGAGCTTGAGCTGAACCTGAAACATGCCCAGGTGACGGCGATGGAGCGCGACAAGGCGACGGCCGAAGAGCGCACCCGCGTCTTGCGCGACATGCACGACGGCGCCGGCGCCCACCTGATCACGGCCATCCGGCAAGTCGAGCGTGGTGACGCATCGCGCACCGAGCTTTTACAGACCCTGCAGGAATCTCTGGACCAGTTGCGACTGTCGGTCGACGCGATCCACTTGCCTCAGGGCGATATCAACGCGCTGCTCGCGAGCCTGCGATTCAGGCTGGAGCGACGTATTAAAGCGGCCGGCCTCGGTCTGAAATGGCGTGCTGATGAGCTTCCTGTGCTCGCCAACTTTCACGCCACACAGATGCGGCATCTGCAGTTCATGCTGATGGAAGCCATCTCCAATGTCATCCAGCACGCCCAGGCCAACCATATCGCCCTGACCGCGGTCGCCCAAGGCCAAGACATCCAGATCGAATTGCAGGACGATGGCGTGGGCATGGGCGAGGCCAAGGGCAACGGGCGGCGAATCATGCAGGAGCGGGCCGCGCTCATTCATGCCCGCCTGTCGATCGACTCCACGTCGCAGGGAACCTGTCTGCGCATCACGCTGCCTGGCGCAAAGATCGAGCCTCAGGCCTGACACGGTCTTTGTCGGCGATCGGTCTTTGTATTCCCGATTGCTCCTATCATCGGGGCATTGCTTTGCACGAACTCACGGTTGAACGAGCGCGTCGCCCCTTCGACCAATCAACCCAAGCCCATCGGTACAACCCCATCAGGAAACCTGCATGAGTCTTCAGGCCCGCATCGATCATCTGCTCAGTGACGCCGCCAAACGCGGCGATATCCCTGGCGTGGCCGCGATGGTCACCACCTCCGAGCGCACGCTCTACGAGGGCGCTTTCGGCGTGCGCAGCCTGGCCCGCAGCGAGCCAATGACGATCGACACGGTCGTGGGTATTGCCTCGATGACCAAGGCGATCACCTCGAGCGCCGCGCTGCAACTGGTGGAGCGCGGTCTGCTCGATCTCGATGCACCGGCCAGCGCGGTCGTGCCGGCACTCGGCAATGTGGGCGTGCTGACCGGCTTCGATGCCGAGGGGCAGCCGCTGATGCGCGCGCCCCGTCGGGCCATCACCCTGCGCCATCTGCTGACCCACTCGGCTGGCTTCAGCTATGAGCTCTGGAATGCGGATATCAAGCGCTACAAGGACCTGAAGAAGATTCCGGGCATCGAGACCCGCACCAACGAGTCGATCAATATTCCCTTGATCGCCGATCCGGGCGAGCGCTGGGAATATGGTGTGAATACCGACTGGGCCGGCAAGATGGTCGAGGCCGCAAGCGGCAAGCCGCTGGGCACCTATTTTCAGGACCACCTGCTCGGCCCGCTGGGCATGAGCAGTACCGCCTACCGTCCGAGTGAGGCGATGCGCTCGCAGATGGCCAGCATGCACCAGCGCACTGAGGACGGGTCGCTTGCGCCGATCACCGGCATGGGCCCGCCACCGCCTCCCGATGTCGACCAGGGCGGCGGCGGCCTGCTCAGCACCGCGCGCGACTATCTCAAGTTCACACGCATGATCCTCAATCACGGTGCCGGCAACGGCGAGCGCGTGCTGCGACCCGAGACTGTCGCGCTCATGGGCATGAACCATCTCGGCGACAGTCGGGTGACGATGCTCAAGACCGTCAGCCCCACCCGCTCCAACGATGCCGAATTCTTTCCGGGCACGCCCAAGACCTGGAGCCTGGCCTTTCAGATCAACATGCGCCGTGCGCCCACCGGGCGGGCCGCCGGATCGATGTCCTGGGCGGGTCTGACCAACTGCTACTACTGGATCGACCCGACCAGCGATCTGGCCGGGGTCCTGATGACCCAGATCCTGCCCTTTGCCGACATCAAGGCAATGCCGCTGTTTGAGGCCTTCGAGACCGCGGTCTACGATGCACAGACATGAACTGAGCGCCTCGACACCAAGCGCACGCAACGACAGACAAAGGAGACGACATGGCCCTTCAAAACATCAAACCGATCAATGACCAGCTTGCCGACATCATCGTTCGCGCGAACGAGCCCTGGATTGAAACCAGCCCCGGCATGGCCTGGACCAAGGTGCTCTGGACCGGCCCCGAGACCGGCCGCTGGGTGGCGCTTTATCGCTGGAAAAAGGGCTTCGTGGCCCCGCCGCACAAGCATCTGTCGGACGCCCACACCTATGTGCTCAAGGGCAAGCTGCAGGTGCGCGACGGCGTGCTCGAAGCCGGCGACTACGACTACGAGCCCAATGGCGTGCTGCATGGCTCGACCACCGCGCTCGAAGACACCGAATACCTCTTCGTGTGCGAAGGGCCGGTGGTCTTTTTCGACGAGAACGGCATCACCGCCTACAAGAGCTGGGAAGAACTGCAGCGGTTGAAGGATTCGGCTGCAAAGCAGTGAGCGTCATGACGGGGTGGGCTGGGCCCACCCCCGGCTACATATTCCGCCGGTACTGCCCACCCACCTCAAACAGGGCATGGGTGATCTGCCCGAGCGAACACACCCGCACCGCGTCCATCAGCACCGCGAAGACATTGTCGTCGTCGATCACTGCCTGACGCAGCCGCGCCACCATCGCCGCCGACTCACTGGTATGGCGTGACTGGAAGTCGGCCAGGCGCGCCAGCTGCGACTGCTTTTCCTCCTCGGTCGAGCGCGCCAGCTCGAGCTTTTCGGGGGTCGGGTCGCCGTTCGGATTGCGGAAGGTGTTCACGCCGATGATCGGGTACTCGCCGGTGTGCTTCAGATGCTCGTAGTGCATCGACTCATCCTGGATCTTGCCGCGCTGATAGCCGGTCTCCATCGCACCCAGCACGCCGCCACGCTCGGCGATCCGCTCGAATTCGGCCAGCACCGCTTCTTCAACCAGCTCGGTGAGCTCATCGACGATGAAGCTGCCCTGCAGCGGATTCTCGTTTTTCGCCAGACCCCATTCGCGGTTGATGATCAGCTGGATCGCCATGGCCCGGCGCACGCTGTCTTCGGTCGGCGTGGTGATCGCCTCATCGAAAGCATTGGTGTGAAGGCTGTTGGCATTGTCGTAGGTGGCAATCAGTGCCTGCAGCGTGGTGCGGATGTCGTTGAACTGGATCTCCTGCGCATGCAGGCTGCGCCCGCTGGTCTGGCAGTGATACTTGAGCTTCTGGCTGCGCTCGTTGGCGCCGTACTTGTCGCGCATTGCCACCGCCCAGATGCGCCGCGCCACGCGGCCGAGCACGGTGTATTCAGGGTCCATGCCGTTGCTGAAGAAAAAGCTCAGATTGGGCGCGAAATCATCGACCTTCATGCCGCGGGCCAGATAGGCCTCGACAAAGGTGAAACCATTGGACAGCGTGAAAGCAAGCTGGCTGATCGGGTTGGCCCCGGCCTCGGCGATGTGATAGCCGCTGATCGAGACCGAATAGAAATTGCGTACATCGTGTTGCACGAAATACTGCGCGATGTCGCCCATCACCTTCAGGCTGAACTCGGTCGAGAAGATGCAGGTGTTCTGCCCCTGGTCTTCCTTGAGGATGTCGGCCTGCACCGTACCGCGCACATTGGCCAGCGTGAAGGCGCGAATCTTTGCGGCTTCGTCGGCGTTGGGTTCGCGATCGTGTCTGGCTTTGAAGGCGTCGATCTGCTGGTCGATCGCGGTGTTCATGAACATCGCCAGGATCGAGGGCGCCGGGCCGTTGATGGTCATGCTGACGCTGGTCGCCGGATTGCACAGATCGAAGCCCGAATAGAGCACCTTCATGTCTTCGAGCGTGGCGATCGACACACCCGAGTTGCCGACCTTGCCGTAGATGTCAGGGCGCAGATCGGGGTCGTTGCCGTAGAGGGTCACGCTGTCAAACGCGGTGGAAAGCCGCTTGGCGGCCATGCCTTCGGAGAGCAGCTTGAAGCGGCGATTGGTGCGAAACGCGTCGCCCTCGCCGGCGAACATGCGGGTCGGGTCTTCACCCTCGCGCTTGAAGGTGAAGACGCCGGCGGTATACGGGAAAGAACCCGGCACGTTTTCGAGCATCAGCCACTTGAGCAGCTCGCCGTGGTCTTCGTATTGCGGCAGCGCCACCTTGCGGATGCGCGTGCCCGACAGCGAGGTGGTGGTGATCGCGGTGCGGATCTCGCGATCGCGCACGGTCACGACAAACTCGTCGCCGGCATAGGACTCGCGCAGCGCCGGCCAATCAGACAGCAGGCGGCGGGCCGCGCCATCGAGCCCGGCTTCGCGCCGCTCGGCCAGCGCCACCACCGTGTCGCGCGCACCATGGTGCTGCGTATCGTCGTCATGCAGCATGCGCGCGGCTTCGCGCAGCTGCTGGATCTCGCGGGCAAGCCGCGCCTGCGCGCGGGCCCTTTGCTTGTAACCGCGCACCGTATCGGTAATCTCGGCGAGATAGCGCACGCGGGCAGCCGGCACGATCACCGAATGATTGCTGGTGTGGCGGCTTGCCACGCGCGCAAGTCGGCCACCGGTATTGGCGGCAGCGCCCGCCTCATCGCCGCGGCGCGCACTGTCGCCCAGCGGCAGCGCCAGGCCGAGCGCAACCAGCCTGGGCAGCATGCCCTGATAGAGCGCGGTCACGCCGTCATCATTGAAGCGCGAGGCCTGCGTGCCGAAGACCGGCATCTGGTCGGGTGCGGTGGTCCAGAGTTCGCGATTGCGCTGGTACTGCTTGCTGACATCGCGCAGGGCATCGAGCGAGCCCTTGCGATCGAACTTGTTGATCGCCACGAAATCGGCAAAGTCGAGCATGTCGATTTTTTCGAGCTGGCTGGCGGCGCCAAACTCGGGGGTCATGACATAGAGCGTGGCATCAACCAGCGGCACGATCGCGGCATCGCCCTGACCGATGCCCGAGGTCTCGACCACGATCAGATCGAAGCCCGAGACCTTGCAGGCGGCGATCACATCGGGCAGCGCCTGGCTGATTTCGCTGCCGGCATCGCGGGTGGCGAGCGAGCGCATGAACACATTGGGATGGTCGATGGCATTCATGCGAATGCGATCGCCAAGCAGGGCCCCGCCCGACTTGCGTCGCGTGGGGTCGACCGAAATGATCGCGATGCGCAGCGCATCATCCTGATCGAGACGCAGGCGTCGCACCAGCTCGTCGGTCAGGCTCGACTTGCCGGCACCACCGGTGCCGGTGATGCCCAGCGCCGGCGTGGCCACCCGATCGGCGCGCTGGCGCAGATCGGCGCGCATCGCGGTAAACGCTGCGGCGTCGAGTTTGCCGGGCGGCGTGTCGTTTTCAAGCGCGGTGATGAGCTGAGCCAGCGAGCGGCGCGAGCGGGCAATGTCGGCACGCCCCGACGCATCACCGGCGCGGGCACCCGGCGGCACCACAATTGCATCGAGCGAGACCGGCGCAAAGGACGAGAGGTTGAGATCGCAGCGCGCGATCATGTCGCCGATCATGCCGGCCAGGCCGAGCTTTTGCCCGTCTTCCGGGGAATAGATGCGGGTCACGCCATAGTCATGCAGCTCGCGGATTTCGGCGGGCACGATCACGCCACCGCCGCCGCCGAAGACCTTCACATGACCCGCGCCATTGGCGCGCAGCAGGTCGATCATGTACTTGAAGTACTCGACATGACCGCCCTGATAGGACGACACCGCGATGCCCTGCACATCTTCCTGCAGCGCACAGTCGACCACCTCGCTCACCGAGCGGTTGTGACCCAGATGAATGACCTCGCAGCCCATGCTCTGCAAAATGCGTCGCATGATGTTGATCGACGCATCGTGGCCGTCGAAGAGCGAGGCCGCGGTGACGAAGCGGACCTTGTTCGTCATGCGGTATTCGGCGAGTTTCTTGGCGTCTGACAGGTCGGTCATCGGGGTCTTCCGTGCTTCGGGTCGGATGAGATTACAGGCGCTCGACAATGGTGACGTTGGCCAGTCCACCGCCTTCGCACATCGTCTGCAAACCATAGCGCTTGCCGCGCTTGTGCAGGGCGTGGATCAGGGTGGTCATGAGCTTGGCGCCCGAGCCGCCCAGAGGATGGCCGAGCGCGATCGCGCCGCCATTCACATTCAGACGCTCGCGATCGGCACCAGTGGCCTTGAGCCAGGCAAGCGGCACCGAGGCAAACGCCTCATTGACCTCGAACAGATCGATGTCGTCGATCTTCATGCCGGCCTTCTTGAGCGCACGCTCGGTGGCAGGCAGCGGCGCCTCGAGCATGATCACCGGATCATGGCCGATCAGCGTCATGTGATGCACGCGTGCCAGGGGCGTGAGGCCCAGCGTTTTGAGGCCACGCTCGTTGACCACCAGCAGGCCGGCCGAGCCGTCGCAGATCTGGCTGGCGTTGGCCGCGGTAATTGCACCGCCTTCCTGCAGGATCTTGACCGCCGAGATGCCGGCCAGGCTGGCATCGAAACGGATGCCTTCATCGATGGTGTGCATCTCGGTCGTGACCGTGCCGTCGGCCATACGAACCGGCAGCGGAATGATCTCGTCGGCAAACGCACCCGATTTGGTTGCGGCAATCGCGCGCTGATGGCTCGAGAAGGCGTATTCGTCGAGCTGGTCCTTGGTCAGGCCATATTTTTTGACCATCATCTCGGCGCCCAGGAACTGGCTGAAATCGGGGCCCGGATAGCGATCGTGAATCGCCTGGCTCATATAGCTGCCCATGCCGTTTTTGGCGGGCAGCGAGCTTGGCATGCCCATCGGCACGCGGCTCATGCTCTCGACGCCGGCGGCGATCACGATGTCCATCGTGCCCGACATCACTGCCTGGGCCGCGAACTGCAGGGCCTGCTGCGACGAGCCGCACTGGCGATCGACCGAGGTGCCCGGCACGCTCTCGGGCAGTTTGGAGGCCAGCACCGCGTTGCGGGCTACGTTGGCCGACTGCTCGCCGGCCTGGCCGACGCAACCCATGATGACGTCTTCGACCAGCACCGGATCGATGCCGGTGCGGGCAATCAGTGCATCGAGAACTTGTGCGGCCAGATCGGCCGGATGCCAGCCCGACATGCGACCGCCTTTACGACCGCCGGCAGTGCGCGCCGCGGCAACAATGAATGCTTCAGCCATGGTCTGTCTCCTCCAAAGTGAATCCTGCACTTTTAGCATGAAAGCGGCCGATGCGGCATCATCCGACGATGAACGCCACCGACTCTGCCCCCCTGCTCGACATCGATGGCCCGCGGGCCACCGTTCGACTCAATCGCCCCTCGCAGCACCACCGCATCGACCCGGATGACGTGCCGGTACTGCAGGGCTATCTCGACCAGATCCTGGCCCGGCCCGAGATCCGCGTGCTGGTGATCGCTTCCAACGGATCGAAGAGCTTCAGTTCGGGCTATACCCTGCAGGCGATTCTCGAACGGCTGCAGGAGCGCGGCTTCGAGGCCTTCCTCGATCGCCTTGAGACCCTGCCACTGCCCACGATCGCCGCGATTCATGGCGGCGTCTATGGCGGGGCGACCGACCTTGCCCTGTGCTGCGATCTGCGCATCGGCGTGACCGGCGGGCGAATGTTCATGCCCGCGGCCAAGTTCGGGCTGCACTACTACCCGGGCGGCATGCGCCGCTATGTCGAGCGGCTCGGTCTGACCGCCGCGTCCCGGCTTTTTCTGACGGCCAGCACCATCGAATCGGATGAGATGCTGCGCATCGGTTTTCTCACCGAGCGGGTTGAACCCGATGCGCTCGCTGCAGCCGTCGACCGGACGGTGGCCGATCTGGTCGCCACCGAACCGCTGGCGCTCGCCGCGATGAAGCGCAGCCTGGCCGAGCTTGGCGCAGCGCGCGCGGCGGTCGCCCCGATCGAGGCGCGCTATCTCGACTCGTTGGCCTCGCCGGCGCTGCACGAGCGCCTGAAGCAGCGGCTCGGCTGAGCCGGGCAGGCGCGCGCGCTGGCAGGGCCAGACGCCGGTGCGCGGCTATTTCGCGCCCGACAGCCTCACCGCCATCGCGATCCAGCTTGCGCCTGCGCTGGCCAGCGCGCCGGTACTCAGCACGATACGAAGCGTCAGAAACCAGCGCGGCACCGGCGTGGCGCGATAGAGCACCAGGTCGACGACCAGCGCCGTCAGCAGCCCGAAAAACAGCATCGGCAGCGCGATATCGATCGGATAGAGGGTGGCGATCCAGCAATAGAGCGCCGGGGTAACGCCCCAGACCAGTCGAGTTGCCGCAGGCGTGTCGACGATCGCGGGCGAGGCTAGGGTCACGCCCCAGTGAATCCCGCCGACAAAGGTCAGGATCGCGGCGGCATAGTGGGTCTGCGAACGCAGCACCCCGAGCAACTCGACCGGCGGCGACAGCCATGAGAAAAGCGCCTGCGTCACGAAAGGCAGCAGACCGGCCAGGCCGAGGATCCAGGCAAAGCGCTTGGTTGCGGGAATGTCTCGGGAATCGGGCATGGGAAAGCGAAGCCTCAGCGGATGCGGAATCGATAAATTGCCTGCGTGCAGCGCAAGCCAGGCAGAACCTGGATCGACTGTCCGTTGGCCATATAGCCACGGCGAGTCACGACCAGCCCGAGTTTGCCGAGCAGGTCCTCGAAGTCGAGCAGCGTGCTCAGATGCAGGTTGGGCGTGTCATACCACTGGTAAGGCATCTCGCGCGAGATCGGCATGCGTCCGCGCAGGATCGACACCGCATGGGTCCAGTGACCGAAATTCGGAAACGACACGATGCCTTCGAGCCCGACCTGACTCATCTCGCGCAGCACGCGCTCGGTATGCTGGGTCGCCTGAATCGCCATCGACAGCACCACCACGTCGAAACGGCTGCCGGCAAACATGTCGAGACCGGCCTCGATGTTCTGCTGGATCACATCGACTCCCCGATGCGCACAGGCCAGCACCTGGGCGTCGTCGATCTCGACGCCATAGCCGCTGCAGCCCTTGGCGTGTTGCAGATGATCGAGCAGCGCGCCGTCACCACAACCCAGATCGAGGACACGCGAGCCGGGCGCGATCCAGTCGGCAATGACGGCGAGATCGGGCCTCAGGCCATGGCGATCGAGGGCACGCTGGGTCAGATTCATGTCGCAAGCCCGGTGGCGATCCGGTCGAAATAGGCCCGCATCAGCGCGAGATACCGCGAATCGTCGAGCAGGAAGGCGTCGTGTCCGTGCGGCGCGTCGATCTCGGCGTAGGTCACCCGACGGCGATTGGCCAGCAGCGCGGCCACAATCTCGCGGCTGCGCTCGGGCGCGAATCGCCAGTCGGTGCTGAAAGACGCCAGCAGAAAGTCGCAGCGCGCCGGCGACAGGGCCGCGGCCAGGTCGCCGCCGTGCTCGCGCGCCGGGTCGAAATAGTCGAGCGCGCGGGTGATCAGCAGATAGGTGTTGGCGTCGAAATAGCGCGAGAACTTTTCGCCCTGATAGCGCAGGTAAGACTCGATCTCGAACTCGACATCGAAGGTGAACTGGTAATCGTTGCCAGGCAAGGCGTCCTGCGCCGGGCGCCTGAGCGTGCGCCCGAAGCGCTCGGCCATGGTGTCGTCCGACAGGTAGGTGATGTGCCCGATCATGCGCGCCACCTGCAGGCCGCGCGCCGGCACGGTGTTGAAATCGTAGAAGCGTCCACCGTGAAAGTCGGGGTCGGTCACGATCGCTCGCCGCGCCACTTCGTTGAAGGCGATGTTCTGCGCAGACAGGCGAGGCGCGGTCGCAATCGCCACGCAATGCGACAGGCGATCCGGATAAAGCGTGCTCCAGGCAAGCGCCTGCATGCCGCCGAGCGACCCGCCGATCACCGCCGCGAATCGCTCGATGCCCAGCACATCGGCGAGTCGCGCCTGGGCATTGACCCAGTCCTCGACCGTCACGACCGGAAAATCCGGGCCATAGGGTTTGCCGGTGGCCGGGTTCGGCGACATCGGTCCGGTCGAGCCGAAACACGAGCCGAGGTTGTTCACGCCGATCACGAAAAAGCGGTCGGTATCGACCGGCTTGCCCGGGCCGACCATGTTGTCCCACCAGCCGATGTCCTTGGCGTCGCTTTCACTGACGCCGGCCACATGATGCGAGGCATTGAGCGCATGACAGACCAGCACCGCATTCGAGCGCGAAGGGTTCAAGCGACCGTAGGTCTCATAGACCAGTTCGTACCGATCGATCGAGGCGCCGCTGGACAGCGCGAGCGGCGCATCGAAACGCAAACGTTGCGGGGTGGTTACCCCGACCGAATCGGTCATCAGGTCAATCCGTGGAAATAAGGCGCCGCGACGGTCGTCGGGCACTGGTGCATCCGGCTTGCCGCGGCGCTCGGGCACAGGAGGCTTGTTTTTCCTGGGCACCGCTTTAGCCGCATTTTTTAGGCGCCCGCAAGCTGGTCACAAATCGGCGCGGGGCTCACCTTAGCGGGGAGGCCACGGGGTGTCAACGCAGCCCTCCCGTACACCGCTGACGCACGGCGATCTCACTGCAACCGCACTGCAACCGCATTGCAGCCATGAGCGGCTCAGTTTTCGCGCAGGCGCTTGAGCCCGGCCTGGACTTTGACCGGATCGTCCGACCCCAGCAGCCGCGAGACACGCGCGCGAAGGCGGGCTGCGTCACAGCGCAAAATCTCGCGCTTGACTCGCAACAGGCTGGCCGGATGCATCGAGAAAGACCGCAATCCCATGCCGATCAGCAGGCGCGTGGCCTCGAGATCGCCAGCCATCTCGCCGCAGACCGAAACAGGTTTGCCGGCCCGCTCGGCCGCACGAATGGTCTGCGACACCAGTTGCAGCACCGCCGGATGAAAGGGGTCATAGAGCGACGCAACCGCATGGTCGGTACGATCGATCGCCAGGGTGTACTGGATCAGGTCGTTGGTGCCGATCGACAGGAAATCGAGACGCCGCGCGAACATTCCGGCGGTCAGCGCCGCCGCTGGCACTTCAATCATGCCGCCCACCGGCACCTCGGGCGCTGCGCGCCGGGTGCGTACCGACATCTGCTCACGCGCCTGGGCGATCAACCGCAATGACTGCTCGACCTCATGGCCATGAACCAGCATCGGGATCAGCAGGCGTACCGGCCCGTGCTCGGCCGCGCGATGAATCGCACGCAACTGCTCCAGAAACATGTCAGGTTCGGCGAGGCTGTAACGGATTGCCCGCTGGCCGAGCGCCGGGTTGGCAGCCGCCGCCGGATCATGCCCCTCGTCATCGCCGCGCAAGGGCTTGTCGGCACCGATGTCGATGGTCCGGATCGTGACCGGACGGCCTCGCATCGCGATGACCGCGGCGGCATAGGCCTCGTATTGCTCGTCTTCACCCGGTCGGTCGTCGCGATTCATGAACATGAATTCGGTGCGAAACAGACCGATGCCGTCGGCACCCGACTCCATCGCCTGCTCGGCCTCGGCCGGCAGCTCGATGTTGGCATGCAGCTCGATCGCGACGCGGTCGACGGTCGCCGTGGGTACATGCACCAGCCGCTCGAGTTGCTTGCGCTCGAGCAGGCCCATCAACATGCGGTGCCGATATTCCTCGAGCACGATCTCGTCGGGCGCAACCATCAGCACGCCCGCGTCACCGTCGAGCACCACCCAGTCATCGTCACGGACCAGCAGACTGCCGGTGTTCAGACCCACCACCGCCGGCACGTTCATGCTGCGGGCCAGAATCGCGGTGTGTGAGGCGGTGCCGCCGAGGTCGAGCGCAAAACCGCCGGCCTGCTTCAGATGCAGCATGTCGGCCGGCGCAACATCATGGGCAATGAAGACCAGCGGCACGTCGCCGGGCTTGGGCCGTTCGGGCAAGCGACGCCCGGATCCGGAAAGCGCCTTGAGCACCCGATCGGCGACCTGGGTCAGGTCACGACCGCGCTCGCGCAGATAGGCATCCTCGAACTGCTCGAACTGCGCAGCCAGGTGTTCGACCTGCGAAAAAAAAGCCCACTCGGCGTTCTGGCCATGTGACTCGACTGCCAGGCGCGTCTGCTCGACCAGCGACGGATCGTCGAGCATCATCGCGTGGATCTGCAGCAGGGCCTGAGCCTCGGGCGGCGCATCGGCCGGCAACTGCTCGGCGAGATTGGCGAGCTCGAGCCTCACCACGTCGATCGCGCGGTCGAGCCGGCCGAGTTCGGCGGGACGCTGCTCGAGGGCGATGCGATAACGCGGCACATCGATCAGTCGCGACTCGAGCACCACGGCACGGCCGACGACGATACCACCGCCGATACCGGTACCGTGCAGGCTGAACATGGTGCGTGCCCCGTCGGTCTCAGTGTTCGGGCGGATCGGCCGGGCTCACGCCTTCGCCGAAGCCCGAACCGACCAGTTCGATGAGCGCCGCCAGCGCGGCATCCTCATCGGGCCCGTCGACATCGATGACCAGGTTTGCCCCGCGTGCCGCCGCCAGCATCATCACGCCCATGATGCTCTTGGCATTGACCCGACGGCTGCCCTTGCTCAACCAGACCTCGGACTTGAAGCGGCTCGCCAACTGGCTGAGCGCAGCCGAGGGCCGGGCATGCAGGCCCAGTCTGTTCACTACCACGACCGTGGCCTTTTTCATCTCGGGTCCTTGTCTGGGTCCTCGTCAGGGTCCCGTGCGTGCATCGTGCGGATCGACTCGCGAACGCCATCGAGCAGCTTGTCGGTGACTTCTTCGAGCGGCCCGCGCCGATGGGTGAGGGCCTTCACGAGCAGCGGCAGGTTGACACCGGCAATGACGGTGATGCGATTGGGTTCGGCCAGGCACGCGGCGATGCGGGCGGGTGTCGCGCCATAGAGATCGGTCAGCACGATCGCGCCCGTACCGTCATTGATGCGCTTGAGCAGTTCGCGTGCGGAGCCGAGCGCCACCTCGGGGTCTTCATCGGGAATGACGTCGAGCGCGGCCAGCTGCGGTGGCAGACGCCCGAAGATGTGCCGGGTGCAGTGCAGCAGCGCGGTGCCCAGCGGCTCATGCGAGATGAGCAGAATGCCGATCATGCGTTGCGCGCCGCCTCGCGCTCGAGGGACTCGACGAACAGTGCGGCGACATCGAAACCGGCCTGGTCGGCAATCTCGCGAAAGCAGGTCGGACTGGTGACGTTGATCTCGGTGAGGCTGTCACCGATGACATCGAGCCCGACCAGAAACAGGCCTCGCGCCCACAGACGCGGGGCGAGCCACTCGGCGATCTCGCGGTCGCGCGCCGACAGCGGCTGGGCCCGACCGGTCCCGCCGGCCGCCAGATTGCCTCGGGCCTCGCCGGCCTTGGGCACCCGCGCCAGTGCAAAAGGCACGACCTGGCCGCCAATCAGCAGCACTCGCTTGTCACCCTCGGCGATGGCAGGCAGATAGCGCTGGGCCATCACGCTGCGGGCACCGAACAGATTCAGCGTCTCGATGATCACCGACAGATTGGGATCGTCGCTGCGCGCCCGGAAAATCGATGCGCCGCCCATGCCGTCGAGCAGCTTGAAAACCGCTTCGCCATGATGCTCGGCGAAGGCACGCAGCTTGAGCGGATCACGGGTCACGATGGTGGGCGCGGTGAACTGCGCAAACTCGGCGATCGAATACTTCTCGCCATGGTCGCGGATCGCCTTGGGATCGTTGAAGACCTTCGCGCCTTCGCGTTTGCCATGCTCGAGCAGCCAGGTGGCGTAAACATATTCCTGGTCGAAGGGCGGGTCCTTGCGCATCAGCACTGCATCGAAATCGCTCAGGCGCGAGGTGACGGCATCGGCGCAGCGATACCAGTCGTATGGGTCATGGCCGGGGTCGCCGAGCTGCGGCCCGGTGAGCGTGAGGGTGCGGGCATCGGCCCAGACATGTCCGTCGGCCAGCCAGAGCTGGGGGACTTCACACACCTCGATTGAATGACCACGGGCCGCCGCCGCCATCATGATCGCGTAGGTCGAGTCCTTGTAGGTCTTGATCGACTCGAGCGGGTCAAGGACGATGAGAATTCGCATGGGGTGGGCTGCCGTGTTGAGAGAAACCGCGTCGCCCTTCAGCCGGTGCGGTCTTGATTCGGATCGGTCTGTTCGAGTTCGAGCGAAGCCGCAAGGAGCGCCAGCCGGGCGACCACGCCGTAAGCATAGAAGCGGTTGGGCGGGCAATCGACGGTCGCGCCGGCATCGGGCTGGTTGCAGGGCGCAGCGAAAGGCAGCGGCACGAAGTGGGCACCCGGCGCGTTGAGGTTTTCATCGCGGCCGCGCTGGGCATTGACCCGATAAAAGCCACCCACAACATACCGGTCGACCATATAGACCACCGGCTCGGCGACCCCATCTTCGACCGTCTCGATGGTGGGCACGCCTTCCTGGATGATGACCTCGCTGACCTCGAGGCCCTCTTTGACCACCGCCATCTTGTTGCGCTGGCGGCGATTGAGGTTCTGAACTTCGGAGGCGTCCTTGACCGTCATGACGCCCATGCCATAGGTGCCGGCATCCGCCTTGACGATCACGAAGGGCGTCGCGTCGATCTGATATTCCTTGTACTTCGCGCGGATACGCTGCAGCGTGACATCGACCTGCTCGGCCAATTGCGCCTCACCCTCACGGGCATGGAAATCGAGACCCGAGCTGCCGGAAAAATAAGGGTTCACCAGCCAGGGGTCGACCTCGAGCATGGCAGCGAAGTCGCGCGCGACTTCATCGTAGGCCGCAAAATGATGGGTCTTGCGCCGCACCGCCCAGCCGGCATGCAGGGGCGGCAACAGGATCTGGCCTTGCAGCCCGCCGAGCAGCTCGGGAATACCCGCCGACAGATCGTTGTTGAGCAGGATGGCGCAGGGGTCGAAATCTTTCAGGCCGACTCGTCCATCACGGCGCACCAGCGGCTCGACCGTGAGCGACTGACCATCAGGCAGCTCCAGGCGCATCGGCTCGAGCACCTCGGGATTGAGCGACCCCAGTCTCACGGTCAGGCCGGTCTGACGCAGCAAGGCCTGAATGCGAAGAACATTCTGCAGGTAGAAGGTGTTGCGGGTGTGGTTCTCGGGGATCAGCAGCAGATTGCTCGCGTCGGGACAATACTTCTCGATCGCCGACATCGCCGCCTGGACCGCCAGCGGCAGCGCCTCGGCCGACAGGTTGTTGAAGCCGCCCGGGTAGAGGTTGGTATCGACCGGTGCCAGCTTGAACCCGGCATTGCGAAGATCGACCGAGCCATAGAAGGGCGGTGTGTGCTCCTGCCACTGGAGGCGAAACCACCGCTCGATGCGGGGCGTCGCGTCGAGAAACTTGCGTTCGAGCTCGAGCAGCGGGCCGGTCAGTGAGGTGATGAAATGAGGAACCATCGGATGGGGCTGCCTTCTTGCGGGCGCTCATTGTAGCGCCGGGGCGCCCGATTGGCTGACCGGCCCGAGCGCTTAACGGGTCAGCGAAACACCACTGTGCGACTGCCGTTGAGCATCACGCGGTCTTCGAGGTGATAGCGCAGCGCTCGCGCGAGCACGGCCCTTTCGACGTCTCGGCCGTAACGGATAAGGTCGTCAACCGTATCGTTGTGCTCGACCCTGACCACGTCCTGCTCGATGATCGGGCCCTCATCAAGATCCGCGGTGACATAGTGACTGGTGGCGCCGATCAGCTTGACGCCCCGCTCAAAAGCGCGGTGATAAGGCTTGGCACCGACGAATGACGGCAGGAAACTGTGGTGGATGTTGATGATTCGCCCAGGGTAGCGGGCGCACAGATCGGGCGGCAGTATCTGCATGTAGCGGGCGAGCACGACCGTGTCGACCTGATGGTCCTCGAGCAGCCCGACCATGCGATCGAAAGCCCCCGCCTTATCGTCGGGCGAGACCGGCACGCAGTGAAAGGGCACGCGATGAACTTCGACATCACCGCGCAAATCTTCGTGATTTGAAATCACGCACGGGATATCGCAGGGCAGCTCGCCGGCGCGCCAGCGGTAGAGCAGATCGACCAGGCAGTGGTCCAGACGGCTTGCTAGCAGCGCGACCCGACGCGGTCTGGCCGAATCGGACAGGCGCCAGCGCATCTCGAGGCGCTGCGCGAGCGGCGCGAATCCGGCTGAAAAATCGTCAATGCCCCCGGGCAATGAGTCGGCAAGGATCGCGTTGCGCATGAAAAAGCGCTTCGTGTCTCGATCGGCGTGGTGGTTGGCTTCGAGGATCCAGCCGCCGCGCTGTGCAATGAAGCGGGAGACGTCGGCAACAATGCCCACGCGGTCGGGGCAATCGATGGTCAGGGTGTAGTGGCGTTCGGGAATCATCCTGAATTATTGCAGAGCTCGCATTGACCCATGATGAAAAAAACCGCGCCAGGCGAACCTGACGCGGTGTGAGACCTGAGCTCCCGGTAGACGGAGGAGGCAATGCAGCTCAGGAGTGATAGGCGGTCTCGCCGTGCGAGCTGATGTCCAGGCCTTCGCGCTCTTCATCTTCTGCCACACGCAGACCGACGATCATGTCGACGATCTTGAAGGCGATGAAGGACACAACACCCGACCACACCAGGGTGGTCAGTACAGCCTGCAACTGGATCCAGACCTGGCCGCCGATTGAATACTCGGCACCTGCAGCGTTGGCAACATAGTCATAGATGCCGGTGCCGCCGAGCGACGGTGCAGCGAACACGCCGGTGAGCAGTGCCCCCAGGATGCCACCGACGCCATGGATGCCAAACACATCGAGGGAATCATCGGCGCCCAGCAGGCGCTTCAGACCGTTGACACCCCACAGGCAGACGAAGCCGGCCGCCAGACCGATGACGATTGCACCCATCGGGCCAACGAAGCCACACGCGGGTGTGATGGCCACCAGACCGGCAACCGCACCCGAGGCAGCGCCAAGACCCGAAGGCTTGCCTTTGCTCATCCACTCTGCGAACGACCAGGCCACGGTGGCTGCGGCGGTGGCGACGAAAGTGTTGACGAAAGCCAGCGCGGCCACGCCATTGGCTTCGAGGTTGGAACCGACGTTAAAGCCGAACCAGCCCACCCACAGCAGCGCTGCACCGACCATGGTGAAGGCGAGCGAATGAGGCGCCATGCTTTCGCGGCCCAATCCGACACGTTTGCCAAGCATGAAAGCACCCACCAGACCGGCGATACCCGCGTTGACGTGCACCACGGTGCCGCCAGCGAAGTCAAGCGCACCCTTGGCCCACAGGAAGCCTGCGCCAGCCGTCACCGCTTCAAGCGTCTTGGCATCGGTGATTGCATCCGGACCGTCCCAGTACCAGACCATATGGGCGATCGGAATGTACGAGAAGGTGAACCACAGTACGCAGAACAGCAGCACGGCCGAGAACTTGATGCGCTCGGCGAAGGCACCGACGATCAGCGCCGGCGTGATGGCCGCAAAGGTGCACTGGAAGGCAATGAAAATGTATTCGGGGATATAGACGCCCTTGCTGAAGGTCGCTGCCACCGAATCAGGCGTCACGCCCTTCAGAAACAGCTTATCGAGGCTGCCGAAGAAAGTGCCCGCGCCACCGAAGGTGAGCGTATAGCCGTAGATGACCCAGAGCACCGTGATCACCGAAAAGACCATGGTCACTTGCATCAGGATCGACAGAAAGTTCTTCGTGCGGACCAGACCACCGTAGAAGAGCGCCAGACCCGGAATGGTCATCATGATCACCAGCACGGTGGCCACAATCATCCAGGCGGTGTCACCCTTGTTGGGCACGGGCGGTGCGGCAGCGGCGGCCGGCGCGTCTGCAGGAGCAGCCTCTTCTTTCTTGGTGTCAGTCGCTGCGGCGGCTGCGGGTGCGGCCTCTTCTTTCTTGGCCTCGGCCGGGGCTTCGTCTTTTTTGGCGTCGGTCGTGGCTGCCTGGGCAAGGAGCACGGGAGCGACCTTTGTCGCGGGAGCGCCGGTGTCGGCAAAAGCGCCGGTCCATGGCGCGAGGCCCAGCGCTGCAATCAGCGCGAGCGATCGTGCAAAGCGGTTCATGTTGGAGTCCTCAGTTTTCGTAATCAGGGTTCAGATCGCATCCGCGCCGGTCTCGCCGGTCCGGATCCTGACGACCTGCTCCAGGTCGTACACGAAGATCTTGCCGTCGCCGATTTTTCCGGTACGGGCAGCGGCCTCGATCGCTTCGATGGCACGCTCGACCAGGTCGGCCGCAACAGCTGCCTCGATCTTGACCTTGGGCAGAAAGTCGACCACATACTCGGCACCCCGATAGAGTTCGGTATGCCCTTTCTGGCGGCCGAAGCCTTTGACCTCGGTCACGGTGATGCCCTGCACGCCGATTGCCGAGAGCGCCTCGCGGACCTCGTCGAGCTTGAACGGCTTGATGATGGCGGTGATCAACTTCATGGATGCTCCCTGCTTGCTTTGAGAAGCGGGGCATCACGCCCCGCGGCCGGATCAGAAGGCCTTGCTGATGGAGAAGACGGCGGCGTTGTTGCCGACGAACTTGGTGGCGCCCGAACCCTCAGTGAAAGTCCAGTAGTCTTTCTTGCTGTTGGTGCCGACCCATGCCAGACCCAGGATCCAGCCGGTGTAGTCGTAGGTCACGCCGAGCTTGTAGTCGACGTAGTTGTAGTTGGAGTAGTTCTTGACGTTCTGGTAGCCGACATGGGCCACCAGACTGGTCTGGGCCGCGATCTCGGTGGAGTAGCCGAGGTCGAGGTAATAGGAACCCTTGGATGCGCCATTGGCGGCATAGCCGGTGGTGCTGTTGACGCCGAAGTAGTCAGTGGTCGTGATGTACGCCTTGGCGGTCAGCGGGCCGAAGCTGCCGCCGAGATACAGCTCGAAGTTGTTGAAGGTCGGCTTGCCGCCGCTGGCAACGTTGTAGTAGGAGCCAGGGTAGTAGTAGTAGATCGCGCCGATATCGAGCGTGACAGCACCGGACAGCGGAATCTTGAAGCCGCCGTAGAAGTCCATCTCCAGGCTGGCGCCATTAGGGTACTGATTACCCGAAACGCTCGAGTTCCAGTTGCCCAGATAAAAGCCGCTCGAATGGGCGTAGTCGATGCCGCCCTGCACAGCGGGCAACCTGTAGCTTTGGGAGATTCCACGGAAACGGTAGTCGGAGACGATCGCGAGATTGCCAGCCAGCGAGCTTGCCGGCGCAGCGGCAGGTGCTGCGGCAGTTTGGGCATTCGAATGCAGCGGGGTGAGTGCGGCCAGGATGGACAGGGCAAGCAGCGGCTTCTTCATGAGTTCTCCGAAAATAAGAAAGGGGTCAGGATTTCACTAACCGGGTCATCGGGCAGGCGGCCCGAACTGGCAAACGCCTTTGAAAATCAGCGTCGCATCCGACATGTCGAGTGCGAGTGAAGACTCCATTGCAAACTGCGTGCCATCTCTTTTTTGCACCAATCTCGATCGTTTTTGCCATATTGCTCGGCTTTTGCACCATTGATGAGCGCCAATCTGGCGCGAAGCGGGACGCATCGAGAGCATGCCGTCCGAGTTCGGGCGCATCATCCGACGAATCGCTTAGGTCTTCAGGCCTAGCCACGGCCCGGTGCCAGCTGATTCTTGCGTGCTAGAGTCGTTTCACTCAATGGGGCGACACATGGACAAACAGGCCTTCCTTCACGATTTCCAGCAACGCATTGCCGAACTCCTCAAGTCGAGTCCGGCCGCCGATATCGAGCGCAACCTCAAGGCCATGCTCGCCCAGGGTTTCCAGAAGATGGATCTGGTCACTCGCGAGGAGTTCGAGATCCAGGTCGCGCTCGTCGAGCGTCTGCGTCATCGTCTCGATCTGCTTGAGGCGCGTCTCGAGGCGCCGCCGGCCGAGCCGTCAACACCAGGGCACTGATCAGGCGCCTCCAAGGCCTCTTCTTCGCCGCTCAACCCTTCGTCGCCCCGGGCAGCCATGTCGTTGGCGGTCGTTCGCAGCCGCGGTCTGGTCGGTGTCGAGGCACCGTCGGTCTCGGTTGAAGTGCACCTCGCCAACGGTCTGCCTGCCTTTCACATCGTCGGCTTGCCCGACACCGAGGTTCGCGAAAGCCGTGAACGGGTGCGCGCGGCATTGCTGCAGGAGGGCTTTGAATTTCCCAACCGGCGAATCACGGTCAATCTTGCACCGGCCGATTTGCCCAAGGGATCAGGGCGATTCGATCTGCCGATCGCGATCGGCATCCTGAGCGCCTGCGCAGGCATTGCGCCTGAAGTGCTCGAGCGAGTCGAACTGATGGGCGAGCTTTCGCTCACAGGCGAACTGCGCCCGATCCGTGGGGCGCTCGTGCTGGCGCTGGCCGTGCGCCGGGACCCCGCCTCACGACTGCTTGTCCTGCCCACCGCCAGTGCGGCCGAGGCCGCGGTGGCAGGCTACGCCGGCACGCGCGCCGCAAATTCGCTGCGTGAAGTCTGGCAATCGCTGGTCGAGGGCATAGCCCTGCCTTCTCCCGCCGCCCCCGGACCTGCGTCATCGCCGCTGCGCCTTGACACCGCGCCAGACCTCGCGCAAGTGCGGGGGCAGGCCGGCGCCCGGCGGGCACTCGAAATCGCGGCTGCAGGCGGCCACAGTCTGCTGCTCATCGGGCCGCCCGGCACCGGCAAGACCATGCTTGCACAGCGTCTGCCGGGCCTGCTGCCACCCATGACCGACCTGGAGGCACTCGAGTCGGCAGCGATTCTGTCCCTGTCGGGTTTCGGCTTTCGGGCGGGCGACTGGGGCGTGCGCCCCTTCCGGTCGCCCCATCACACTGTTTCGGGTGCCGCCCTGGTGGGCGGCGGCTCGATGCCGCGCCCGGGCGAAGCATCACTCGCCCATTGCGGCGTTCTGTTCCTGGACGAACTCGGCGAATTCCGACGCGATGTGCTCGAGACCTTGCGTGAGCCCCTCGAAAGCGGTCGGGTCTCGATTTCGCGGGCTGCGCGGCAGGCTGAGTTTCCGGCTGCCTTCCAGCTGATTGCCGCCATGAACCCCTGCCCCTGCGGCTATTTCGGCGATCCGAAGGGGCGCTGCCGTTGCCAGCCCGATGAGATCTCGCGTTATCGCCATCGCCTGTCAGGCCCGCTGCTCGATCGCATCGACATGCATGTCGACGTTCCGCCTGTGTCGCAGACTGATCTGCTGGCAAGCGCTGCGGGGGAGGCGAGCGCGCCGGTGCGCGAGCGGGTCGCCGTCGCCCGGGACCGCGCCCTGACACGCCAGAGCGCCCCCAATGCCGGCCTGAGCGCCGCCGAAACAGAACGCCATTGCCGGGTCGACGAAGCCGGCAGTTCGCTGCTGTCGGGGGCCATCGAGCGGCTCGGACTCAGTGCACGAGCGCTGCCGCGACTGCTCAGGCTCGCCCGAACCATCGCCGATCTGGCGCAGTCAGAGCACATCGTCGCCCGGCATGTGGCAGAAGCCATCGGCTATCGGCGACTTGCCGGCGTAAAATGAGCCCATGGAGGCCCCCATGTCCGAACCCGAAACCATCGATGTCATCTCCGATGTCGTCTGCCCCTGGTGCTACATCGGCAAACGGCACCTCGAAGCCGCACTTGACAAGCTGCCGGCCGACGAACGCCCGCTGGTTCGCTGGCACCCCTTCCAGCTCAACCCCGATCTGCCGGCCGCCGGGGTCGATCGCCGCAGCTATCTCGAAGAAAAGTTCGGCGGTGCCGAGCGGGCCTCCACGATCTACGATCGCGTGCGGGCGGCCGGACGCGAAGCGGGGCTGGCGCTCGACTTCGATCGCATCGAACGTCAACCCAATACCCTCGATGCCCATCGCCTGATCGCCTGGGCACAGGCCAGCGGGCGCGATGTCGAACCGCTGGTCGAAGCACTCTTTAAAGCCTATTTTGTCGAAGGCCGATTCATCGGCGATCGAAAGGTGCTGGCCGAAGTGGCTGGCGAGGCCGGTTTTGATGCAAATGCATCGCTCGAGATGCTCGAAGGTCAAACCGCCGCAGCCGAAATCGCCGAAATGGATCTGCGCACGCGCGAGTCCGGTATCGGCGGCGTGCCCTTTTTCATCTTCAACGAGAAGATCGCTGTGTCGGGCGCTCAAGGCGCCCCGGCACTGCTCGATGCCCTGGCGCAGTCCCGCCCGTCGACCTGAACCTGAGCTTGCGCCGGCTTGGCCCCCGGCGCGGGCTAGAATCAGCTTTCCCCACACAACAAGACAGGCCCTCAGGCCGTCCCCGAGACATGTCCCCAACACACTCCCAGCCAGGCGACGCAGGTCCCCTCGAAGGCATCCGGATCATCGAACTCCACGCCATCGGACCGGTGCCTTTCGCCGGCCAGTTGCTGCGCAGCCTGGGCGCAAGCGTCTCGCGCGTTTCGCCGCCGACCGACCCCGGCCTGGGCGTGGCGACCGATCCTCGGTTTGACCTCAGCAACTACGGCAAAACGCCGCTTGCCATCGATCTCAAGCGTCCCGAGGGGCTGGCCGAAGCGCTGGCGCTCATCGACAAGGCCGATGTGCTGCTCGAGGGCTTTCGCCCGGGCGTGCTCGAGCGTCTGGGCATGGCGCCGGCCGACCTTCTGGCTCGCAACCCGCGTCTGGTGATCGGTCGGCTGTCGGGTTGGGGCAATGCCGGCGCACTGACCGAGCGGGCCGGCCACGACATCAACTACCTCGCGATGGCCGGGCTGCTCAATGCCATCGGCACCAAAGAGACCCCGGTCGCACCGCTCAATGTGGTTGGCGACTACGGCGGCGGCGCCATGCATCTGGCAGTCGGTGTGCTGGCTCAGCTTGTGCGCCGCTCGGTCGACGGTCGAGGCGGTGCGGTGGTCTCGAGCATCCTTGCCGGATCGGTCGGCCTGTCACCGCTCTTTTACGGCCTGATCGCCGCCGGCCGCTGGAGCGTCAATCGCGCTGACAACATGCTCGACGGTGCTACACCCTATTACCGGGTTTACCCCACGTCCGATGGCCGCTTCGTGGCGGTGGGCGCGATCGAGCCAAAGTTTTACCGCGAATTGCTGAAGGTCACCGGCCTGGAAGGGCAGATCGACCCGGCCCGCCAGAACGACCGCTCAACCTGGCCCGCCACCATTGCGCTCTTTGCGCAGCAATTTGCCAAGCGGACCCGCGATGAGTGGGAAAAGGACGCCGAGAAGGTCGACGCCTGCCTGTCACCGGTCCTCGACTTCCTCGAAGCCGCCAGGCATCCGCACAATCTGGCCAATGGTCTTTACACCGACGAGCCGTTCCCGCAGCCCGATCGGGTGCTGAACTTCAAGCGTTGACCGACGCAGGCGCCCGGCAAGGCCTCTGGCTCGGGCTGGCCTGCGCGATCGGCGCAGGTCTGGCGTGGGGCCTGGTCTTCGTGGCGCCGGTCATGCTGCCTGGCTATCCACCGCTGGTGCTGTCGGCCGGACGCTACCTTGCCTTCGGGCTGGTGGCCCTTGCCATGGCCTGGCCTGGCCGCCAGGCGCTGCAACAACTGTCGCGCGCCGACTGGATCAAGGCCGGCTGGCTCTCGCTGATCGGCAATCTGGTCTATTACGTCTTTCTGGCCGCAGCCATCCAGACCGCTGGCGTGCCGATGCCGACCATGCTGATCGGCACACTGCCAGTGGTGATTGCGGTGGTGTCAAATCTGTCTGACCGCGCCTTGCCGTGGCGACGGCTGGCTCCTTCGCTCGCGATCATCCTGGCAGGCATCCTGCTCGTGAACCACGCCGAAATCGCCGCGCTGAACGGCATCGGCGAACCGATCAGACAGAGCCATGAGTCGGCTATGTCGCAACAGGCATTCGGCGCGATGCTGGCGCTGGTGGCTGTCGTCTGCTGGACCTGGTATCCGATCAGCAATGCCCGCTGGATGCAACGCAATCCTGCGGTGAGTCCCTCGACCTGGGCGACTGCACAGGGTCTGACCACCTTGCCGCTGGCACTTGTCGCATGGGGCCTGGCGCTGGCGGTCGAGAACGTCGCCCCTTCTGCAAGCGGCGCTTCGCAAGCGCGGTTCGAGTTTCCGCTGGGTCCGCAGGCGATGCACTTCGTGCTGTTGATGACGGTGCTCGGGCTGGTTTCGTCATGGCTGGGGACACGACTGTGGAACGAGGCTTCACGCCTGTTGCCGACATCGCTGACCGGCCAACTGATCGTCTTCGAGACGCTGGCTGCCCTGGCCTACGGCTATGCCTGGCGAGGCGACTGGCCTGCCCCGACGGCAGCCGTGGGCATCGGCCTGCTGATCGCGGGTGTGGCGATCGGCGCCAACGCATTTCGGTCGCGCTGATTCGGTCGCGCTGATTCGGCCGATCAGACCGTCATTCAGCGCCGAACCAGCCGCACCGAGTCGAGAAACATTGAGGCCTGTTCCCGATCGGGTTTGGGCCCGAGCACGACGACCTGCCAGACCCGTTTATCGACACCTGCAAAACGCGCGATCAGCGTCGCCTCCTGCCCGCGCATGCGACCGACCGCCTCGACCTCGACGCCATTGACACTGCCGACCACCGCACCCGACCCATCGATCAGCGAAAAACTGACCGGACGTGTCGCGCGCTCCTCGCCTTGGATATTGCGCACCATTGCCCGGCGCATCGCACTCAGCGCCTGCTCCATCACGGCTTGGCCGGCATCGGGCGGCAAGCTGGCAGTCGCCACGGTGTAAGCGACCTCACGCACCAGCGAGCCCTGCATGCTCATCGTCAGAGGCAGACCGTCAAGATCGACCGGCTGAGTCATTCGCGCCGGCCGCGAGGGCATCATCGCGGCGAAGCCCTCTTCGCCGGCACGGATCTCGCGCCAGTCGTGCTCAGGGGTACAGGCCGTCAGCACCATCAGCAGGGCGGCCAGGGTCAGGCTTGTCAGAGCATGGATCGGCGTATTCATTGGCAAGGCCTCGTCGTGGACATCCGATCGTCAAACTCTGCTCGAATCGCGTACTGTAAACGCCTTGACCGACTCGGCTGGCTTGCGCGACCAGAACACCATCATGCTCTACGAATTCAAATCGAAAGCCGCAGGCACGGTCGTGATGACCGGCGCGGTAGGTGATCGCATGCTAGGCATCATCGGCAGGGCGCCCGGTCCACAGGGCGTCTTCACACCCGAGCAGCTGGGCGCAGCAATCGAGGCACTGCAGGCCGCCATCACGGTCGAGAAACTTGCGCTGCAACAGCCGACGCCTGATGCGCAAGACAAGGACGATGAGACCTCCGACACAGCCGGCGATGCAATCTCGCTCGCCCAGCGTGCATTGCCGCTGATCGAATTGCTCAGCGCGGCGCGCGCAGCCGGCAAGCCGGTAACCTGGGGCGTCTGAACGAAGAAAGGGCGCCCGAAGGCGCCCTTGCAACAACCAGGCCTGCAGATCAGAACGATCGCAAAGCCTGCTCGCCTCAAACCCGATCTGATCGTCGATCAGGGCCGGATGATGACGTTGTTGACAACCGACTTCACGCCGTCGGTCTTGCGAGCGATTTCAACCGCCTTGTTGACGTCGGCCTGGTTCTTGGCAAAGCCTGACAGCTGGACCACGCCGTTTTTGGTCTCGACGTTGATATCACTCCAGATTGCCGGGGACGCGCCCATCTGCTCGGTCTTGAGCTTGGTGGTAATCCAGGCGTCGCTGCCCCACTTGTTGGCCGAGTCGACGGCCGCGCAGCCGCTGATGGCTGCGGCAAAAAATACTGCGGTCGCCAGAGAAAAAATCGTTTTTTTCATTTTTATTCCTTTAATAAATTGAACATGCCTGTCTCGTTCGGCTCGCCAGAACCTCGAAACGGTCATTGGCGCAAACGCGACATTCGCTCAGGGAACACAAGCCTAGCCGACTATGAAGTCATAACCATTGACCTGCGTCGCCTTCTGACGACAGATCACGCTCAACAGGCTAGTGGGTGCCAATAACTGCCGGCCTTTGAGCACTATTCGAAATAGCGGCGCGACGACCCTTCGGGCTTTTCTTCGCCAATCGGCTTGACGATGCCGTCGACTCGCAGCACCGGCTCGCCATCGACCCGGTAGATCCCCTGACAAAACACCAGCGTACGGGTGGTGCGCAGGATATCGAGCCGTCCTTCGAGCCAGGCATCCTGGCCGACCGCCGCCATGAAATCGGCCGACAGGCTCACGGTGGTCATGAAGCGGTTCAGGCCGGTCTGCACATTGGCGCCCAGCACGATCAGCATGTCGGCCATGGTCATCAGCATGCCCCCATGCGCAAAGCCCGATGGACTGCAATGGCGCGGCTCGATGCGAATGCCCATGACAAGCCGACCGGCAAGCCCTTCTTCGCGATGCCCGTAGAGCGGCCCCACCGAATCGACGAAGGGGTTGGTGCCGAGTGCGAGCTTGACGAAGCCCTCGGGAATGCGAACCACAGTACTCAAGACAGGCTCCCGGACAGTGCACGACGCAGCTCGCCTTCGCCGCGCCCGGAGCGCCGGGCAATATCGCGCAACTGGTCTTCGCCAATCCGGCCGACATTGAAGTATTGCGATTGCGGATGCGAGAAATAAAAGCCCGACACGCTGGCCGCCGGCGTCATCGACATCGACTCGGTCAGCGCCATGCCGATCTCATCGGCCTTGAGCACCTCGAACATCTCGCGCTTGATGCTGTGCTCGGGGCAGGCCGGATAACCGGGCGCCGGGCGGATGCCGCGATAGCGCTCGCCGATGAGATCTTCGTTGCTGAGCTGCTCGTCGGCAGCATAGCCCCACAGATCGAGACGCACGCGCTTGTGCAGACACTCGGCAAAGGCCTCGGCAAGCCGGTCGGCGATCGCCTTGAACATGATCGATGAATAGTCGTCGAGCAGGGCGGCGAACTCGGCTTCCTTCTTTTCGGCACCCAGGCCGGTGGTCACCGCGAAGATGCCGATCCAGTCTTCGATGCCCGAGGGCTTGCCGTCGATGAAACGCGGCGCAATGAAGTCGGCCAGACACTTGTTGTCGACACCCTCGCGCTTTTCGGTCTGCTGACGCAGGCCGCGCCAGGTGAAGGCCACCTGCGAGCGCGAGGCATCGGTGTAAACCTCGATATCGTCGTCATCGACGGTATTGGCCGGCAGGAACGCGACCGAGGCATTGGCGGTGAGCCAGCGTCAGTCGATGATCCGCTTGAGCATCGACTGGCCATCGGAGAACACCCGGCGGGCCGACTCGCCAACCACCTCGTCGGTGAGGATCGCCGGGTAGGGGCCATGCAGATCCCAGGTCTGAAAAAAGGGCTGCCAGTCGATGTGGCGCGCGATGTCGGCCAGATCGTAGTTGCGAAAATGGCGTCGGCCGACGAATTTGGGCCTCGGCGGCTGGTAGGGGGCATCGCCGGCTTCACCGCCTGGGGCAGATGCGGCGCCCACCGAATGCCACACGATCGGCGGCTTGTTGGCACGCGCCTGCTCGAGGCTCACCAGGGTCGGCCCTTTTCGGCCGGCATACTGGGCACGCACCGTCTCGTAGTCGGTGCGCAACTGCTCGAGATAGGACACCCGCGAGTCGTCTGACACCAGGCTCTGCGCCACCGGCACCGAGCGCGAGGCGTCGGTCACATGGATCACCGGGCCGGAATAGTGCGGCGCGATCTTGACCGCGGTATGCACCCGCGAGGTGGTGGCCCCGCCGATCAGCAAGGGAATTTTTCGAACGCGGAACCACTCGTCGCGCTCCATCTCGGCGGCAACATAAGCCATCTCTTCGAGCGAGGGCGTGATCAGACCCGACAGGCCGATCATGTCGGCGCCCTCGACCTTGGCACGCGCAAGGATCTCGTTGCACGGGACCATCACGCCCATGTTGACCACATCGAAGTTGTTGCACTGGAGCACGACGGTGACGATGTTCTTGCCGATGTCGTGGACATCGCCCTTGACGGTGGCGATCACGATCTTGCCGCGGGCGCGCAGATCGCCGGCCGCTGCTTTTTCGGCCTCGATATAGGGCACCAGATGGGCGACCGCCTGCTTCATGACGCGGGCCGACTTCACCACCTGCGGCAGGAACATCTTGCCGGCGCCAAAGAGATCGCCGACCACATTCATGCCGTCCATCAGCGGGCCTTCGATCACCTCGATCGGGCGCCCGCCGCGGGCTTCGATCTCGAGGCGCGCCGATTCGGTATCTTCGACCACGAACTGGGTGATGCCATGGATGAGCGCATGCGACAGGCGCTGCGCGACCGGCTGGGCACGCCAGGCAAGGTCTTCCTCGCGGCGTGCGGCGCCCCCGGTGAGGGTGGCCGCGAATTCGATCATGCGTTCGGTCGCGGTCTTGCCATGGTCGGGTGAATCGGCCGCGACGACAGGCGCCTGATTGAGCACAATCGACTCGACCCGCTCGAGCAGCGGCGCCGGAATCTGCTGGTAGACGCCAAGCTGGCCGGCATTGACGATGCCCATGGTCATACCGGCTTGAATCGCGTGATAAAGGAAGACCGTGTGGATCGCCTCGCGCGCGGGGTCGTTGCCGCGAAACGAGAAGGACACGTTCGAGACGCCGCCCGATACCTTGGCATGGGGCAGATTGGCGCGAATCCAGCGGGTCGCCTCGATGAAGTCGACGCCATAGTTGTCATGCTCGGCGATGCCGGTGGCGATCGCAAAGATGTTGGGGTCGAAGATGATGTCTTCGGCCGGAAAGCCCACCTGCTCGGTAAGCAGCCGGTAGGCCCGCGCGCAGATCGAGGTCTTGCGCTCGAAGGTGTCGGCCTGCCCCTGCTCGTCGAAGGCCATCACGATGACGGCTGCGCCATAACGCCGGCACAGCCTGGCCTGGCGCAGGAATTCGGCCTCGCCTTCTTTCATCGAGATGCTGTTGACGATGGACTTGCCCTGCACGCAGCGCAAACCGGCCTCGATCACCGACCACTTGGAGGAGTCGATCATGATCGGCACCCGCGCAATGTCGGGCTCGGACGCAATCAGATTCAGGAAGCGCGACATCGCGGCCACCGAATCGAGCATCGCCTCGTCCATGTTGATGTCGATGACCTGCGCGCCGTTTTCGACCTGCTGACGCGCCACCTGCAGCGCCTCGTCGTACTGCTCGGCCAGGATCAGCCTTGCGAAGGCCTTTGAGCCGGTGACATTGGTGCGTTCGCCGACATTCACGAAGAGCGTCGATTCGTCGACGTTGAAGGCCTCCAGGCCCGACAGGCGCAGCGCCGAGGGGCGCTCGGGCACCTGACGGGGCGGCATTGCATCGATGGCCTGTGCAATGGCAGCGATATGCTCGGGCGTCGTGCCGCAGCAGCCGCCGGCAATGTTCACGAAACCGGCCTGCGCAAACTCGGCCAGCAGCGCCGAGGTGACCTCAGGCGTCTCGTCAAAGCCGGTATCGGACATCGGGTTGGGCAGCCCGGCATTCGGATAGACGCAGATGAAGGTGTCGGCCTTCTTGGCGAGCTCTTCGATATAGGGGCGCATGAGTGCCGCACCCAGCGCGCAGTTAAGCCCCACCGTGATCGGGCGTGCATGGCGGATCGAATTCCAGAAGGCCTCGACCGTCTGGCCCGACAGGATGCGACCCGAGGCGTCGGTGACCGTGCCGGAGATCATGATCGGCAGGCGCCGGCCGAGCCGCTCGAAGCACTCGTCGATTGCAAAGAGGGCTGCCTTCGCGTTCAAGGTATCGAACACGGTTTCAACCAGCAGAATGTCGACGCCGCCCTCGATCAGCGCCTCGGTCTGCTCGACATAGGCCGCGCGCAGCTCCTCGAAGCTGACGTTGCGGGCGCCCGGATCGTTGACGTCGGGTGAAATGGACGCGGTTTTGGGTTGCGGCCCGAGCGCACCAGCCACGAAGCGCGGCTTGTCGGGCGTACTGAAGCGGTCGGCCGCCTCGCGGGCGATGCGCGCCGAGGCGAGATTCATCTCGCGGGCCAGCTCGGGCATGCGGTAGTCGGCCTGCGCGATGGTGGTCGCACCGAAGGTATTGGTCTCGATGATGTCGGCGCCGGCGGCCAGATAGCCGGCATGGATTTCGGCGATCACTTGCGGACGGGTGATCGAGAGCAGCTCGTTGTTGCCTTTGACGTCGTGGGCGAAGTCGGCCAGCCGCTCGCCGCGATAGTCGGCCTCAGTGAGTTTGTAACGCTGGATCATGGTGCCCATGGCACCGTCGAGGATCAGGATGCGCCTGGCGAGCAGCTCGCGCAGGCGCAGTTCGATGTCTGATGCGGGCAATGCGATGGTCATGAGGGCGGATCGACCCTGGTGCAGGGCGAAAAGAGGGTCAATCCCCGATCTTACCGTGGCACTGATGGCCAGGCTGTGAACTCGATAACGCTGAGGGGCTATGACTGAAGTTGAAAAACCGACACCGTCCCGACCAGCTCATCGGCCTGATCGCGCAGGCTTGCTGCGGCGGCCGCGATCTGCTCGACCATTGCCGCGTTCTGCTGCGTGACCTGATCCATATTCGTCACCGCTTCGCCCACCTGCGCCACACCCAGCGCCTGCTGCTGGCTGGCCTGGCTGATCTGCTCCACCAGCTCGCAGGCCTGGAGCATGGATTTCACCAGTTCATTCATCGTGGCACCGGCCTCGTCCACCTGGCTGCTGCCATGAACCACCCGCTCGACACTCGCGCTGATCAGGGTCTTGATCTGTTTGGCCGCCTGCGCACTGCGGCCGGCCAACTCGCGAACTTCGGTGGCCACCACCGCGAATCCCCTGCCCTGCTCGCCGGCTCGTGCTGCCTCGACCGCGGCATTGAGCGCGAGGATATTGGTCTGAAAGGCGATGCTGTCGATGATGGCGATGATGTCGGAAATCTCGCGGCTCGACGCGTTGATGCCCTTCATGGTCTCGACCACCTGACCCACCACCTCGCCGCCGCGACCGGCCACGCGCGCCGCACTGGCCACCAGCTCGCTGGCCTCGCGCGCGTGATCGGCATTCTGTTGCACCTGGGCGTTGAGCTGCTCCATCGAGGCGGCGGCTTCCTGCAGCGACGCGGCCTGACTCTCGGTTCGGGCCGACAGGTCGCTGTTGCCCAGCGCGATTTCGACGCTCGCAGTCGACACGCCCAATGCACACTGGCGAACGCTGCCAACGGTTTTAGCCAGACTGGTCTGCATCGCAGACAGGGCGCTGAGCAACTGCGCAGACTCATCGCGGCCCTGGACATCGACCTGCCGGCTGAGCTCACCCCGAGCGGTCGCCTCGGCGACCTTGACCGCCTCGCCGAGCGGGCGGGTGATCGAGCGCGTGGTCAGCACCGCGAAGCCGACACCCAGGACCGCCGCCACAACAGCCCCAAGACCGAGAATCCACTGGCCGCTGCGCCCGACCTCCGCGGTCTGGACTTGAGCCGATTCGAGCGCGATCAGGGCCCGGGATGCGACCGCCTCAACCGTTGACAAGTAGGTTTGGGCAGCGGGGATCAGTTCGCGGTCGATGCGACCAATGTAGTCCTGGCCGGGCTGATCCTTGAGCTTGAGGATATCGGCGCGCAGTTGGCGATAAGCCGCCCGCCGGGTCGTGGCCTGCGCCATCAGGGCCTTGACCTCCGCATCATCGATGAGGGCAGCCAGATTGCTCTGGATTCTCTCGATGTCTGCATCGGTCGCCTCGATCTGTTTTCTGAGCGACGCGATATAAGCCGCGTCGGTGGCTTTCATGAAGGACACGGAGCGCACCAGATTGACGCCGGCCTCGCCCTTCCATTGCGTGGCCAGCACGACCTGTTCGACCTGTGCGCCGGCCATCCGGCTGCTCGAGTCATTCAGGGCCCCGATCCTCATTACCCCGAGGGCGGCGAGCATGGCGGTCACGATGAGAATCAGGCCGAATGCCAGGCCGAGCCGAATACCGATGCTGATGCCGCTCACGAATGTCACTCCCTTTGTTGAGGACGAGTCTGCGCCTGGAATTGAGATTCCCTGATTCGAATCGTGAGGCCTGGCTGCGCCCATCGGTGCCGCGAAATGGCCAAGCTTTGATCACCAATTCGATCCGCCGACGAGCGGTATTTCCTTGCACACGATCGTGTTTGCGGTCGGGAAACCACCGGCTCGCAGCCTGAGCGACGTCCGGTTTGACCTATGGCGCCATGCTAGGATCGCCGTCTTTAAACCAAGACCAACGGACAGGATCGACGATGTCAGAACCCCTTTTCATCGTCGGACTTGGCGGCACGACTCGAGCAGGCTCAACCTCCGAAAGAGCCCTGGCCGCGGCCCTCGATGCCGCGACTGCTGCCGGCTGCACCACCCAGCTCTTTGCGGCAGGCAGCCTGCCACTCGAACCCTACGACCCGACCCGCCCCGAGCGCAGCCCTGAGGCGATCGCCATGCTTGCCGCGCTGCGTCGCGCCGATGGCGTGCTGCTCGCGACACCGGCGTACCACGGCGGCATCTCCGGTCTGGTGAAAAACGCCATCGACTTCACCGAAGACATGCGCCAGGACGACTCGCCCTATTTCGACGGACTGGCGGTCGGCTGCATCGTGTGCGCCGATGGCCCGCAGGCCATGGGCTCGACGCTGGCCTCACTGCGCTCGATCGTTCACTCCCTGCGTGGCTGGCCGACGCCTTTTGCGGCGACCATCAATTCGCGCGAGCGGCCGTTTGGCGGCGATGGGCGCGACGCCGACCCGGCGGTGCTCGAGGCCTGTGCACTGGTTGCTCGTCAGGTGATCGAATTCGCAAACATGAAGCGCAATGCGAAGTAAGGAGCAGCATATGACCGACAAGATCGACAAACCCGACGCCGAGTGGCGCCAGTCGCTTTCCGGCGAGGCCTATCAGGTGCTGCGCCATGAAGGCACCGAGCGGCCGGGCTCCAGCCCACTCAATGACGAAAAGCGCGGCGGCACCTATGTGTGCGCCGGCTGTGATGCGCCGCTGTTTTCGAGCGACATGAAGTTCGACAGCGGCACCGGCTGGCCGAGCTTTTTCACCACCCTGCCGGGCGCCTTCGAGACCAGCCGCGATTTCAGGATGATCTGGCCGCGCACCGAATACCACTGCGCACGCTGCGGCGGCCATCACGGCCATGTCTTCGACGACGGCCCGGCACCGACCGGCAAGCGCTTTTGCAATAACGGCGTCGCGCTGAAATTCGTGCCCGACGATTCCGCTTCCTGACCACCCTGCGCCGCAACACCGAAAGAGCCCCTCATGAGCCTTGTCATCGCAGCCCCCACGCCGATCACCATCCCGGTCGCCGGTGGTGGCAGCTTTCCGGTGCGGCGCATCTATTGCGTCGGTCGCAACTACGAAGAACACGCCAAGGAGATGGGCTTTACCGGCCGCGAGCCGCCCTTCTTTTTCATGAAGCCGGCCGATGCCATCGTGAACGTCGCCGAGGGCACGACCGGTGAGATTCCCTATGCACCCGGCACCAGCAATCTGCACTACGAGATAGAGCTGGTCGTGGCCATCGGCATCGGTGGCGCCAATATCAAGGCGGCCGACGCGATGAAGCATGTCTGGGGCTATGCGGTGGGCTTGGACATGACCCGGCGCGATCTGCAGGGTGTCGCGAAAAAGGAAGGCCGGCCCTGGGAAATCGGCAAGGCCTTCGATCAGTCGGCCCCGATCGGTCCGATCGTGCCGGCCGCGGCCGCCGGCAATCCGGGCGATGCCGCGATCACCCTGTCGGTCAATGGCCAGATGAAGCAATCGAGCAGCACCAGCAAGCTGATCTGGAGCATCGCCGAAAGCATCGAGCACCTGACCGCCTACTGGCGTCTGGAGCCGGGCGACCTGATTTTTACCGGCACGCCCGAAGGCGTGGGTGCGGTGGTCTCGGGCGACCTGATGGAAGGTGCGGTCGCGGGCGTCGGCAGCCTGAAGGTGAAGGTCGGCTGATCAGGCGTCGTGCGGGCGGGCCGGCAGCGCGGTTTGCGAAGCCGGTGGCAGTGGCGGCAGCGGCGGCGCGAACGAAGGGGCTGAAGCGGCAGAAGCAGCGCCAGCGGCGGCAGCACCCTTGGGCACTTTGAAGCTGATCTCGCGCTGCGGCACCGGGATGTCGATACCGGCCTGCTTGAAGGCCCGGTAGACGCCCAGGTTGATCGCCGACGTGAGCAACAGCGTGCCGTTTTGCGGATCCGGAATCCAGAAACCGACCTCCAGCGTGATCGACGAATCACCAAAGGCCACCAGAAACGCCCGCGGCGGCGGCTGACTCAATACCCGATCCTGAGCGGTGGCAACCTCGATCAGCAGCTGCATCGCCTGTTCGACATCGCAGTCGTAGCTGACACCGACCCGCACCGCGACTCGGGTCGATGAGTCGGTGAAGGTCTCACTCTCGACGACCGAATTGACCAGCATCTCGTTGGGGACGATGGAGTCGACGCCATCGAGGCCCTTGATCACGGTGTAGCGGGTGCGGATCTCTGAGACGATGCCGCGAAAGCGATCGAGCCGGATCAGCCGGCCCGGCTCGATCGAGCGGTCGAGCAGGATGATGAAGCCCGAGATGTAATTGGCCGCGATCTTTTGCAGACCGAAGCCCAGACCCACGCCCACCGCACCGCTGAAAACCGACAGGGTGGTGAGATCGATGCCGACCACCGGCAAGGCGATCAGCAGCGACAGGACCAGCAGCAGGGGCTGCGCGACCCGACTGACCACCGCCCGCACGCCCTGATCGACGCCGGCCACCGACGCCAGCCGCGAGTCGATGGCGCGGCTCAGCCACAGCGCGACCACCGTGGCCAGCATCAGCGTGCAGACCCCCGAGAACAACTGCAGCAGGCTCAGTCGCGACTTGCCCAGCGGAATCGCGACATCGTGGAGGGTGTCGACCACCACATGCAACAGGCCCAGCAGGTGCAGCGCGGCCAGCGACCAGAGCGTGATCGCGATCAGGCGCTCGAAGGCAGCGATCAGGGGCGTATCGGGGAAGGTCTGCTCGATCAGCAGCAGCAGCGCCCTCACAACGAGTGCAGCCAGCACCAGTTGGCCGGCGACCATCAGGACGGTGACATCGAAGAACTGCGCCAGGATCGTGCGAATCAGAAGGATGGAGACCCATGCGAGCGCGGGCCCGCTCAGGCGGTCGATCCAGGCGCGGGTCAGCGTACCGGCCGGCTTGCCCTCGAGCCGCCGCTGCAAGGCGCCAAAAGCGCCATAGGCAAGCAGGAACGAGGCCAGCAGGCCACCCATTGCCCACCAGCCCTGAGGCGTCGCGAGGCTGGCGAGCATTTGGTTGATCAGCGGGCCCAGCATCGGGTGGGTGACCGGGGAGGCGACAAGGGTGGCGGGGACGGCTTGCATCCGGCAAGGATAGCCGAGGCCCGCGCTACCATCGAGATCAGGACAACTCAGGAGACCGCTGACCATGGCTGATTCAATCGTTCACCCCGCACAACTTCATGACTGGATGGTCGCGCTGTGGCAGCGCGCCGGCTCAAGCGAACTCGAGGCCCGCCTGACCGCGGACCATCTGGTGGGCGCCAACCTGGCCGGCCATGATTCACACGGCGTGGGCATGGCGCCGCGCTATGTGAAGTCGTGGCGCGCAGGCGAACTGATGCTCAACCGCAAGGTCGAGATCGTTCTCGACAATGGGCCGATGGTCACGATCGACGGCATGCGGGGCATGGGGCAATCGGTCACCGCGCAGGCAATGGCGATCGCGATCGAGCGCGCCCGCGAGCACGGTGTGTGCGTGATGGGGCTCAAGAACTCGCATCATCTGGGCCGCGTCGGCCATTGGGCCGAGCAGGCGATAGCTGCCGGCCTGGCATCGGTGCACTTCACCAATGCGGTGGCCGCGTCGGCGATGGTCGCCCCTTATGGTGGCGCGGCGGCGCGCTTTCTCACCAATCCATTTACGGTCGGCATCGCGCGGCCAGACGGCGAGCCGATCGTGCTCGATTTTGCGACCAGCGCGATTGCTCACGGCAAGGTGCGGGTGGCTTACAACAAGCAGCAGTCAGACCCCTCGGTGCAATTGCCGGAGGGCTGCATCATCGACGCCCAGGGCAAGCCAAGTCGCGACCCGTCGGTGATGTTCGAGCCGGCAGGCGGCCCGCACGGTGCGCTGCAGACCGCGGGCGGCCACAAAGGCCATGCGCTGGCGATGGTCTGCGAACTGCTGGGCGCCGCGCTCACCGGTGGCGAGACCTCGCAGCCGGGCAACCGGTCGATGCAGTTCGCCATCTGGAACAACATGTTCACCATCGTCTTCGATCCCAAACGCATCGGGCCGGCAGAGCGTTTTGCGCAGGAAGCCCGCGCCTTTACCGACTGGGTCGAAGCGACGCCGCTGTCGGGCGCGACCGACCGGATCATGATGCCGGGCGACCCGGAGCGGGCCTCGCGCGCGGCGCGGGCGCAAGGCGTGCCGATCGACGCCGGGACGCTCGCCGAACTCGATGAGGCCGCCCGCACGGTCGATACCGCGCTGCCGAGTCTGTCGTCGATGGCACGTCCGGCCTGATCGCGCTCATCGCCGGGAGGGCCGCGCAGCCAGATAATCGCGGAATGGGACACCACCGCCTGTCTGCACTCTTTGATCCGGCCTCGGTCGCCCTGTATGGCGCGACCGAACGGCCTGGCTCGATTGGTCGGCGACTGCTCGAAGGCCTGCGGGCAGGCGGCTACTCGGGCGCCATCGGTGCGGTCAACCCGCATCATCGGTCGGTGCTCGGCCAGGCCTGCGTGGCCAGCGCCAGCGCCCTCGATTTCGTGCCCGATCTGGCCCTCGCTGCCGTGCCTGCGGCCGCGCTGCCCGAGATCGTTACCGACTGCGCTCGCCGCGGCACGCGATTCATCGTTGACTACACCGGCGGCTTTGACCTTGCGAGCCCGGGCGGGCGCGCCGCCCAGCGCGATGCGCTGAGCCTGGCGCGCGAGCGGGGCGTGCGCATCATCGGTCCGCACTGCACCGCGCTGATGCGCCCGGCCAGCCGCTTCGAAGCCGGCTTTACGCCCGGGCGTCTCAAGGCCGGTGGGATCGGGCTGCTGTCGCAGTCAGGCGCGGTCGTGACCGCACTGCTCGACTGGGCCAATGCCGCCGGACTCGGCTTTTCGTCGGTGCTCTCGCTCGGACAGGCCTTTGACCTGGATCTGCCCGATCTGCTCGACTGGTATCTCTTCGATGCCCAGACCGAAAGCGTTCTGCTCTTTCTGGAAAGCATCCGGGATGCACGCGGCTTCATGTCGAGCGTGCGGGCGCTGGCGCGCGTCAAGCCGGTGATCATCATGAAGGCCGGACGCGGCCGTGATCTGGCGGCCACGGTGACCACCACGGTGTCGGCCAAACTGTCGGCATCTTTCGCGCCGGACATCTCGAGCCTGATCGATGCCGATCAGGTCTTCGGTGCGGCGATCGCACGGGCCGGGGCGGTCAGGGCCGACACGACCATGCAACTGCTGTCGGCCGCGCGTCTGCTTGCGCCGCGTCGGGCGCCCACCGGGCCGCGAGTTGCCATCGTTGCCAATGGCGGCGGCCCGGGCACGATTGCAGCCGATGCCCTTGAGCGGTCTGCGCTGCGACTGGCGCGACTGCAGCCCGACACGCTGGCCGCAATCGATTCAACACCTCCCGGCGGCCGCACGCTGGCCAGCGTAAACACCCTGCCCGCAAACCCTTTGAACCTGCTTGCCGACGCCGACGCCGCGCAGATTGAAGTCGCTCTGCGCGCGATGCTGGCAGATCAGGGCGTCGACGCGGTACTGATGCTCTTCATGCCGCAGACCGCCACGCCGTCGACCGATGCCGCCGGTGCGATCATCGCGGCCGCGGCCGGCCAGACCAAGCCGGTTGCCGCCGTGCTGGCGGGCGGCGCCTCGATTGCCCCGGGCCAGCGGCTGCTCGATGCAGCCGGCATCCCCACGTTCATCACGCCGGAAGACGCGGTCGACGCGCTCGCGCTGCTCGAAGGTTTCGCGCGCAACCAGCGCAGTCTGCGTCAGGTGCCGGTGGCAATCGACATCGGCTTTGCACCCGATGTGGCCGCCGCGCAAGCCATCTGCCGGCAGGCGATCGGACGCGGACAGCGGGTGCTCGATGCGCAGCAGGCAAGTGACTTGCTGACGGCCTTCGGGATCAGGATCGGGACAGGGCTGCCGGATGCCGACGACGCGAAGCAGGCTGCGCCGATGCTCGGGGCGGGTGCTGCACGAACCGCCGATCAGCGGGAGGCCTTCCTCGGCATGACCCGGGATGCGGTCTTCGGCGCGGTGATCGCCTTTGGCGCCGGTGGCGTGGCGCGCGCGCAGATCGACGATATCGCGCTCGAGCTGCCGCCGCTCAACGCGCCGCTGGCCCGCGCGCTCATCGGCCGAACGCGGCTGGTGCGCCGCCTGCGCGCCTATCGCGACATTGCCTCGATCGACTTCGAGCAGCTCGAGCAGACGCTGGTGCGCGTGTCGACGCTGGTGTGCGCCTGCCCGATGATCACGCAATTGGACCTCAACCCGCTGCTGGTGGATGCGCGGCAAACCGTGGTGCTGGGTGCGCACATCGAGGTCGGCGATTCGAGCGCAGGCACCGGGGCGCCGTGGCGCGGTCCCTACGGCCATCTGGCCATCCACCCCTATCCGCGCGAGCTCGAGGCACTGATTGCGCTGCGTGATGGGCGATCGGTGCTGCTGCGCGCGATCCGCCCGGAAGACGCCGAGCTGGAGCGCGTCTTCATCGCACAGCTGTCGCCCGAGACGCTCTATCGCCGCTTCATGATGCCGGTCAAAGCCCTGCCCGACAGCCTGATCGAGCGATTCACCCAGATCGATTACGACCGGGAACTGGCGCTGATCGCAATGGAAACCGACTCGGCGCAGACCCGCATCGTCGGTGTCGCGCGCATCACGCCGACCTGGGACGACGGCGTTGCCGAATTCGCGATCGTGGTGGGTGACTGGCTGCAGCGCTCGGGGCTCGGACGCGAAATGATGCAGCGGCTGATCGATGCGGCCCGCAGCCGGGGCTATCGGACGCTCGAGGGTCGGGTGCTCGGCACCAACACGCCGATGCTGCAATTTTGCAAACGGCTGGGATTCTCGATTGTCTTCGACCCGGAAGATATGGCTGAGCGAATCGTGCGGCGCTCGCTGCTCAGTGGCGGGTGATGTCAGATCGATCCGCACAGACCGATCAACGCGACCTGCTCACCGCCCTCTGCTCACCGCCCAGGCGAATGCCAGCCACCCGGCCATCAACGTCAGCCCGCCAACCGGGGTAATGGCACCAAGCCAGCGCTCGCCGGTCAGCACCAGCGCATAGAGGCTGCCGGAGAACAGCAGGGTGCCGACCAGAAAGCACAGACCGGCGGCCCGCAGCGAGGTGGTTCGCAAGGACTGGGCGGCAGCACCCACTGCCAGCATCGCGAGCGCGTGATACATCTGATAGCGGGCGGCGGTTTCCCAGGTAACCAGCGCCTCGGGGCCAAACGAGCCTTTGAGCGCGTGCGCGCCGAAGGCGCCTGCGGCCACCGACAGACAGGCTGAGATCGAGCCCACGACGAGCCAGCGGCGGTTCATGCCGCGATGCCTGCCGCCGGTGCACGCATCGCCCGCTCCTTGAGCCAGCGGATCAGGTCGCGCTCGAAATCAGCGCGGCTGATGTCGTGATGCACCTCGTGCCGATTGCCCGGATAAAACTTCATCGTGCAGTCGGGATGCCCGCAGGCGGCGTGAAACGCCCTGGTGCCGGCGGGCGCATTGATCGGATCGTCGCTGCCCTGCAGCAGCAGCAGCGGTAAGGCAAACCGGCCGGCCTGTGCCAGGGTGGCCGGCATGACGCGCAGGATTTCGGCGCCCCAGCGTATGGTGGTGCGGTCGCTCACCAGCGGATCGGCCAGGTAGATGGCCACCTCCTCAGGCTGGCTGGAGATGCCTGCCGGATCGAGGCCAAGACGCGTGCCGGCGCGCGGCACAAGTCGCGAGAGCAGGCGGGCGGCGAGCTCGAGCAGCGGCTTTCGCACCCCGCCCGGGATCAGCGCCGGCGCACTGGCCACCACGCCTGCCAGGCCCTCGGGATGCTGCAGGGCATAGTCGAGCACGATGAGGCCACCCATGCTGTGTCCGAAGAGGAACACCGGTCGGCCGGGGGCGAGCAAGGCCGCCTGCGCCACGATGGCCGCGGCGTCGCGGCGATAGTCGTTCCAGGTGTCGATATGGCCGCGCGGGCCAGGCGACTGGCCGAATCCGCGCAGGTCGGCAGCAGTGACCGCAAAACCTGCGGCATTCAGGGCCTGATGCAGCGGCTGGTAGCGACCGGCATGCTCGCCGAATCCGTGGATCATGGCGACGGCGCCGATCGGCTCGCGCGCAGGCAGACAGCGCAGACCGGCCAGTTCGACGCCGTCGTCGGTGCGAAACAGAACCGGATTCGCTGAATTCGACATCGAAAAAAACCCTTCTCTGGGCGAACATGGCAAGGCGCTGACTTTACCGTGCCGATGCACGTCGCGCACGAGACCCTCACCGGCCCTCCTGGACCGAAGCCATGCGACCGATCTTCCTCAACCAAACGGCGCGGCACAGCAGCACCACCTGAGATAATCGGCTTTTAGGAAGACACCATGCCCTTCGTTACTCATGCTGGCGCGCGCCTTTTCTGGCGCGCCGACGGCAACCCCGCCCTGCCGCCCCTGATGCTGGTGAATTCGCTTGGCACCGACCATGCCCTGTGGGATCCGGTGATGCCGCGGCTGGCCGATTTCTTTCGCGTCATCCGGATGGACACCCGCGGCCATGGCGCCTCGGATGCGCCGGCCGGCGACTACAGCGTCGAGCTGCTCGCCCGCGACGTGCTGGCGGTGGCCGATGCCGCCGGGCTCGAGCGCTTCGATTACTGCGGGATTTCGCTGGGCGGCATGATCGGCCAGTGGCTGGGCATCCATGCCGGCCAGCGGCTGCGCCACCTGCTCCTGTGCAACACCACCGGACGCGTCGAGGCAGCCGGCCAGATCGAGCGCATCGCCAAGGTCAAGGCCGGCGGGATGGCGGCGGTGGCCGAGACGGGGCTGTCGCGCTTTTTCACGCCGCGCTTCATTGCGCGCGGCAATGCGCACTTTCATACCGTTCGCCAGGCCCTGCTCGCGCTCGATCCGGTGGGGTATGCCGGCTGCTGCGCCGCGGTGCGCGACCATGATCTGCAAGGCCAGCTGCATCGCATCACCACACCCACCACCGTGCTGATCGGCCGCTTCGATGTGGCCACACCGCCGGCAATGGGCGAGGCGATTGCGGCCGCGATCCCGGGTGCGCGGCTGGTGAGCCTGGACACCGCGCATCTGCCGCACTCGGAAGATGCGCCCGGATTCGTTGCGATGCTGATGACCGCGCTTGCACCGCAGCGCGGCCAGCACGCACCGCACGCCGGCGCGCATCCCGGCAGCGGTGCGCTGCCCGACGGCGCTTCGCCGGTTACCGGTCTGCCGATGGAGGCGAGCCTGGCGGCGCAGTATGCGCGCGGCATCGCCCGCCGCAAGCAGGCCCTCGGCGAAAACTATGTGAATGCCCGACTGGTCGCGCCCGAGGCTTTCAATGCCGAGTTCCAGGACATGATCACCCGCTGGGCGTGGCATGACGTCTGGACCCGGCCGGTATTCGATGACCGGATGCGCCGGCTGATCGTGCTGGCCACCACCAGCGCACTCGGTCGATGGGAAGAGTTCAGGCTGCATGCCCGCGCGGGTCTGGCGGCCGAACTGTCGCCGACCGACGTGAAAGAGCTGCTGCAGCAGGCCGCGATCTATGCCGGCGTGCCAGCCGCCAACACCGGTTTCCAGATCGCCGGCGAGCTGCTCAAAGAGCGCGACGCCGAGCGCCGGGAAGGCTGATCGGACCAGACCATGGCACAGCAAGATCATCGCAAGCCGCAGGCGGCAGCTGCCACCACAGCCTCGGCATCCGTCGCACCGGCTGAATCGACCGGGCCGGTCGCTTCGACCGCATCCACCGCCTCAACCGATGCGGCCGCACCTGTTTCTCCCGTGCTCGATATCGCAATCATCGGTGGCGGCATCGGCGGACTGGTCACCGCGCTCGCCCTGCATGCCGCCGGCATCCGTTGCACGGTCTTCGAATCGGTGCCCGTCCTGCGACCGTTGGGCGTGGGCATCAACCTGCTGCCGCACTCGGTGCGGGTGCTGGCCGCGCTCGGGCTGCAGCCGCAGCTCGCGGCCACCGCCATCGAGACCGCCGCGCTCACCTTCTACAACCGGCACGGCCAGCTAATCTGGTCGGAGCCGCGTGGTATTGCCGCGGGCTATGCCTATCCGCAGTTCTCGATTCATCGCGGCGAACTGCAGATGCTGCTGCTGGCAGCGGTGCGCGAGCGGATGGGCGAGGCAGCGGTGCTCACCGGCCACGCGCTCGAGCGCTTCGTCGACGATGGCGATGCGGTGAGTCTGCACTTCGTCGACCCGCAAGGCACGCTCCGCGGGACGGTTCGGGCCCACGCGGTGATTGCCGCCGACGGCATCCATTCGGTCGTGCGCCGCCACTTTCATCCCGACGAGGGCCCACCGCGCTTTTCCGGACGACTGCTGTGGCGCGGCACCTGCGAGGGTGCGCCCTTCCTCGATGGGCGCACCATGATCCAGGCCGGGCATGACGATCAGAAGTTCGTCTGCTATCCGATCTCGCGACAACTCGCCGATGCAGGGCGCGCGCGCATCAACTGGATTGCCGAACTCTCGGTGGCACACGACACGCCGCCGCGCCAGGACTGGAGCCGGCGGGTCGACGCCTCGATCTTTCGCGAGCCCTTCGCCGGCTGGCGCTTCGACTGGCTCGATGTGCCGGGACTGATCGATGCGACGGATGCGATCTATGAATATCCGATGGCCGATCGCGACCCGCTCGCCGGCTGGACGCACGGGCGCATCACGCTGCTGGGCGATTCGGCCCATCCGATGTATCCGATCGGCAGCAATGGCGCATCTCAGTCGATCCTGGATGCCGAAGCGATGGCGAGCGCCCTGGTCGAGACCGGCTTTGCACGCGGCGATCGCCATCCGGCCGAGGGCTTTGCCCGCTATGAAGCGATGCGACGTGAGGCCACCGGGCGGATCGTGCTGGGCAATCGTGCCGGCGGACCCGATCAGGTGATGCAGATCGCCGAGGAGCGCGCCCCCAGCGGATTTGCCCATATCCACGACGTGATTCCGCTGGCCGAACTCGAGGCGATCTCGGCGCGCTACAAGCAACTCGCCGGATTCAGCCGCGAGCAGGTCAACCGGCCGGTCGCGCCATAGGCCCGGGGGCGCGGTCGGTCAGCGCACGCCGGCCTGCCCGCCCCTCGGAAAGCTCGGTACGGCTTAGTGCAGCACCAGCGGCTGGAGCATCAGCCCCTCGAAGCCGCTCAGGAAGTCGTCGACTTCCTCGACGGACGGCTCGGTGGCGATCAGCTGACTGACGTCGAATCGAAACTTGTCGGCGAGCATGCCGCCCAGAAAGATCTCGCGTTTCCCGGTCTTGTCCATGATCTCGTAACCGCCGGCAAACGGTTCTCCCTCAGCCGATTTGAATTCGACGACGCAATAGTTCGGGCTGTTGTAAATCATGTTCATCACGAGTCCTCGCTGAGCTTCAAGGCAAGGTTGGAGCCCGTACCCGGGCCGGGACAACGCCCGCCGATGACCGTGCAGCCATGACCGACAGGCGTCGCCAAGCATCACGAAGCGTCGGAATTGCGCCACTGCCGTGGCCCGGACGACCGGGAAATGCACCACGCGCACTCTCCGGTGCTGATCATCTTGGGGGCGAAAGCGGTCAGCACAAGCGCAGCCGGGCAGATCGGCCCGGTCCGGCATCGGCGACGGGCCGCGCCGTCGACCGGGTCTGGCCCACCCTTCGCACCCCTCAATAACCGGCCAGCGCCGAGAGTGCGTCCGACAGCCGCGCCACGCCGTGGCGGTCCGACAGCAGCGCCGCCGAACCGCCGGACAGGCTGGTCAGCCGCTCGCACAGGGCGCGCTCGGCCTCGGGCTTCACCGCATCAGCCCGGTTGATCACCAGCAGTCGCGCCGAGTCGAGCTGGTCAAGGGCCAGCTGATGGGCCGGATGGTTCGGGTCGAAAAACGGGTCGGGGCGCGTCGCGTCGATCACCATGACGGTCGGGCGAGTCGACAGCCGGGAGGCCAGCTCGGGAATCCGCAGACGCTCAACCAGGCGCCCGGGATGACCGATGCCGCTGACCTCGATCATCAGCCGCTGAAAGGGGCCGCCTCGCAGCAGCCGGGTGAGCGTCACGCCGAACACCACCTGCCCCGAGCAGCAGGCGCAGCCGCCGGCCAGCATCGCGACGGTGACGCCCGGATCGCGGTCGGCACCGGCCAGCCCGGCGATGCCGTTGACCATCAGTGCCCAGCGTTCAGTGTCCGGGCGCTCGGCCAGCCAGCCTTTGAGCAAGGTCGATTTGCCGGCTCCCGGCAGGCCGCAGATCAGCAGCACCTCGGTAGTGATGGTGGGGTTGGCAGGGTGATCGGCCAAGACGCCGCCAGTGCAGAGCGTTCAGCGACGCCAGAACGCCGGCGTGAACAGGACGAACACGATCACCATCTCGAGGCGGCCGGCGAGCATCGCGAAGGCAAAGACCCAAGTCTGGAAGTCGTTGAGCGCCAGGTAGCTCAGTGTCAGGCCCATGCCGCCGGGACCCGGCGCGGTGTTGTTCAGGCAGGTCACGACGCCGCTGAAAGCCGAGGTGAAATCGACCCCGGTCGCGACCATCAGCAGCGTCAGGCCGACCAGCGTCACGCCATAGAGCAGCATGAATCCGAGCACCGCCAGCACCAGCGGCTGCGCCACCACCTGCCCGCCGAGCAACAGCGGCTGCACCGCCCGCGGATGGCTCATCCGCAGCAACTCGCGCAAAGCCTGCTTGCACAGCACCAGCGAGCGGATCATCTTGATGCCGCCGCCGGTCGAGCCCGACGAGGACGCGATCGAGCACAGCAGCAACAGCACCAGCCCGGCGAACATTGGCCACTGCGCCGCACCCACGCTCGAAAAGCCGGTGGTCGTGCCCATCGAGACGGTATTGAAGACCGCATGCCGGATCGCCTGCGGCCATTGCTCGAACACGCCGGTCAGATACAGAAAGGCCGTCAGCAGCACCGCGACCGCGAGGATCGAGACAATCACCCAGCGGGCCTCGGGATCGCGCCGGTAGGGCGCGAGCGAGCGATGCCGCAAGGCAAGGAAATGCGTCGTGAAATTGAGGCAGGCGATCAGCATGAAGACGATCAGCACCCCTTCGATCGCCGGCGAATCGAAGCCAGCGATGTTGGCATCACGGGTCGAGTAGCCGCCCAGCGACATGGTCGAGAAGCCGTGGCAGATCGCCTCGTACCAGTTCATGCCGGCAATGCGCAAACACACGATGCACAGCGCGGTGGCGCCGGCATAGACCAGCCAGAGATAGTTGGCGGTCTGGGTGATGCGGGGGGTGAGCTTGGTCTCTTTCATCGGACCGGGCGTCTCGGCACGAAACAGTTGCATGCCGCCCACGCCCAGCAGCGGCAAGATGGCGACCGCCATGACGATGATTCCCATGCCGCCGATCCATTGCAGCAGATGGCGCCAGAGATTGATCGACTGCGGCAAGGCGTCGAGCCCGACCAGCAGGGTGGCGCCGGTGGTGGTCAGTGCCGAGATGGTCTCGAAAAAGGCATCGGTAAACGACAGACCGGGGATTTCGAGCATCAGCGGCAGGGTCGCGGCCGCGGCCAGGGTGATCCAGGTGATCACCACCAGCAGACAGCCGTCGCGGGCCTGCAGTTCACGTTTGCTGCGCAGGGTCGGCGCCCACAAGACAAGCCCGGCGCAGAAGGTGGCCGCCGCGGCGATCAGGAAGCTCTCGAGCGTTCCGTCATGCGACAGCACCGACCAGCCGATGGGCAGCAGATAGGTCGCACCCAGCAGCATCAGCATGGCGCCCAGGATATGGGCAATCGACAAAAGCCGCCGCAATCGGGTTGATCTCCGCGCAAAGTCGCGATTCTACCGGTCCGGCTCCTGGCCGGACGCAGCGGGAGACTGAGCAAACGCAGCCTGGGCTGCTTCGACGATCATGCCGCGCAGCCAGACATGCGAGGCGCGCGTGGTGTGGCGCTGGTGCCAGAGCAGCTCGACATGCACGATCGGCAGATCGAGTGGCAGCGTACGCACCACCAGTTGCGAGACGATGCCGGTCGAGGCGACGAAATGCCGCGGCACGACCGTGAGCAGGTCGGTCTGCGCGACCACCTGACCGGCGGTGAAGAACTGGTTGAGCGTGAGCACCACCCGCCGGCTGCGACCGAGTGCGGCCAGCGACTCGTCGACAAATCCGAAGGGGCGACCCGAAAAACTGACCAGCAGATGCCGCGCCGCGCAGAAGGCATCCAGATCGAGGGGAGCGGACGCGAGCGGATGACCGGCGCGCATCACGCAGACATACTCGCCGTCGTAGAGCCTGCGGTTGGCGAACTGGTCGACCGAGCCTTCCTGCATCCGCGCCGAACCGATCGCGGCAAGGACCGCCGGGAAATAGCCGATCACCGCATCGAGCTCGGAGCCGGTCAGGAGATTGCGCGGATCGCGGGTGAGCAGCGGCCGCACGCGCAGCGACACACCGGGCGCCTGCGCCTCGAGCTCGCGCACCAGCGGCGGGATCAGCAGCGCCGCTGTGGCATCGGCCATCGCCAGCACGAAGGTGTCACGCGAAGCGCCCGGATCGAATTCGGTGCCCGACTGGACCGCCGAGCGAAGGCTCTCGAGCGCGGCGCGCACCGCCGGCCATAACTCGAGCGCCCGCGGCGTCGGTTGCACGCCATAACCCGAACGCACCAGCAGCTCGTCGTGGAGCGAGTCGCGCAGCCGGCGCAGCGCATTGCTGACCGCCGGCTGGGTCATCGCGAGATTGGCGGCCGCACGGGTCAGGTTGCGCTCGGCCATCACCTGATCGAAAACCCGAAGCAGGTTCAGATCAAGGGTTCGAAAGTTGGCCGGCCCGGACGGCGGCTTATCAGGGACGAATGGTACTTCCATGCAATCATTCTAATATCGAATAGTTGGGATTACGAACATCCATTGGAAATTGATGTTGCACCGCCGCATCATAGGCTCATCGGCGCCGCTTTTGCGGCCGATTAATGGAGGAATCAGATCATGGCAACGATTCGACTTGCACCTGGCGCAACCATCCTGACCGGTACCCATCACGGCGGAGTTGATCGCATCTCGGAAGGCGCGAGCCTTCTCGCACAGATGCTGCAGACAGCCGTCAAGGCCCTCGAGACCTGGCACGAAGCCCGTGTTGCAGCGCACAACGACGCGATCACCGCTCAACTGGCCGCCGGCGATCACCGTGTGCTGGCGGAACTGCGGGCGGCTTACTGCCACAACGACCGCTACAACGAGTCGGGTTCCGGCAAGTAAACGTCGGCAACGCCGGGCGAACACCTCACAGGCCGACGCCCGGCCGGCTCACACAGTCGCCACCGGCGTCGCGGGTGAGCCGACCGCACCGGGCAGCCGCAACGGCGGCGCAGTCAGCAGGAAGCGATTGCGGCCATTGGCCCGCAGCCAGGCGGCGAGCTCGGCGAGATACCAGAGCTCGCCCAGATGAACCCCGAGCTTGAACAGGCAGTGGTGATGCAAGGGGAGCGCAGGGTAAGTGCCATCGCCTGGCGGCGGCACGGCGGGCGTCTGCTCGACCGCATAGTTGTCGGAGATGAGTGCGACCATGCCGGAGTCGGTCACCCACTGCTGGATGCGCTCATCGTGACCATCAAGCGCGGCGCAGCTGCCGTGCAGTGATTCGGCGGTCGGCTTGCCCTTTTGCTCCAGGATCACCTGATCGAAGCCGGTCCACAGGCAGACCATATCGCCTGGCTCGACCACCACGCCCTGGCTGTCCATCGCGGCTTTGAGGTCGTCCCATCCGATGACCTTGCGGGTGCGTCCGGCGATCGCATGCAGGTCGATCAGCACGCCGCGCCCCTGGACGCCTGCGGCGGCCATGGTCTCGACGCCCATCTTGCGGGCGTGCACGCCCTCGTTGCAGCACCAGTCGACCGGCCCGCGGCTGAAGGCCGGGGTGACCACGTCTTCGCCGGCACGAAAGCCGTTGTAGTAGACCGGCTCGGGCACGCCGTCGCCGTCGGCATCAAAGAGCGCGCCGACATGGGCGAAGCTGTCCCACTGGGTCGAATACTGGAGGGCCATCAGGACCGCGTCGTCGCTGATCATGTCGATCTGACGCGGATCGAGCAGGCGCAGCAGAAAATTGAAATTCGCCTCGCCGTTGCCACGCGCCGTGGCGAAGGTTCGCGGCGGGTGGCGCCGCGGATTCAGGACATTGCCACCCGGCAAATCAAGCGGCAGGGACAGGCAGAACACCTTACCGGCCTGGACTTCGCGCACCGCGGCCACCACCCGCTCGGGCGTCAGCAGATTGATCCGACCGAGCTCGTCGTCATCACCGAAGTCACCCCAATTGGAGCCTGGCGGGCGATGGGTCCAGCGTTTCATGGTCATTTTCCGTAGAGGAATTCGGGCAGCCAGAGCGTCATGCCCGGGAAGATGTCTTTCGCGGGCCAGGTGCTCTGAAGACGCAGCGAGGTGGTTTGGGCCTTGACGATGGCGGGGAATCCGAGCGCGCCGGCGGCGGCGGTGGCCGAGGCGGTCGCGATGAACTTTCGGCGGTTGCCGACGCTTGAGCTCATAGGGCGCCTCCTGACGGGTAATTGGATTTGGTCAAACACAGGCCCGTTTAGAAGAAACCAACCGCTACCTGAAACAGTTTTTCAACCTTGGGAATCATTCGCTTGTTCGCCACAAACACGATCACATGATCTTCAGATTCGATCACGGTGTCGTGATGGGCCATCAGCACCTCTGATTTACCGTTTGAGCGCGCCCGCACGATCGCGCCGATGATGGTGCCCGGCGGCAGATCGAGCTGGTCGATCCGTCGACCGACAACCTTGCTTGATTTGCTGTCGCCATGCGCGATCGCCTCGAGCGCCTCGGCCGCGCCCCGGCGCAGCGAATGCACTGCCGCAACGTCGCCGCGGCGCACATGCGTGAGCAGTTCACCGATCGTGGCCTGCGCCGGCACAATCGCGATATCGATGCGCCCGCCCTCGACCACATCGGCATAGGCGCGCCGGTTGACCAGCGCCAGCACGCGTCTGGCACCCATCTTCTTGGCCAGCAGCGAGGCCATGATGTTGTCCTCGTCGGAGGAGGTGAGCGCGCAAAAGAGGTCCATTTCACCGACGCTCTCTTCTTCGAGCAGGTCCTCGTCGGTGGCATCGCCATGAAGCACCAGCGTGCCGCTGGGCAGCTGGGAGGCGAGCAGTTCGCAGCGCTTGAGGTCGGGCTCGATGATGCGTACATCGAGCCGGCCCGACAGCCGCTTGGCCAGGCGCAGACCGATGCGTCCGCCGCCGGCCAGCATGACCCGGCGCACCGGCTTGTCCATCTTGCGCAGTTCGGTCATGACCGTGCGGATGTGCTCGCTCGCGGCCACGATGAAGACCTCGTCGCCCGGCTCGATCATGGTGTCGCCGTCGGGAGCGATCGTGCTCTCGCCCCGGAAGATCGCGACGATGCGCGAGTCGACGTTCGGGATGTGAGCGCGGATCTCGCGAATCGGGCGCTGCACCAGCAGCCCGCCGGCATAGGCCCGCATCGCGATCAGGCAGACGCGGCCGCCGGCGAATTCGAGCACCTGCAGCGCCTCGGGAAACTCCACCAGCTTGACAATCGATTCGGTGACCGTGTGCTCGGGGACGATCAGGTGATCGACCGAAAAGGCGCCCTCACCGACCAGCTCGGGATGATCCTGGAAATCGGGCGAACGCACCCGGGCGATGCGGGTGGGCACATTGAAGACCTGCGCGGCCAGATGGCAGGCCACCAGATTGGTTTCGTCGCTCGGCGTGGTCGCAATCACCATGTCGGCGTCTTCGGTGCCGGCCTCGCGCAGCACGGAGGGCTGTGCACCATTGCCGACCACGGTGCGCAGATCGAGACGATCCTGGAGTTCGGCGAGCCGCGCCGCATCGGTATCGACGACGGTGATGTCGTTCTGTTCGGACACCAGACTTTCGGCCACCGACGCGCCGACGCGACCCGCGCCGAGGATGACGATTCTCAAGGCTGAAGCAACTGAGAGCCGATCACTGCGACACCACGCCGCCCTTGCGGTAGGCACCTTTGGACAGGTCGATGCCGAGTTGCTTGAGCTTTCGGTAGAGGTGGGTGCGCTCGAGGCCGGTCTTCTCGGCAACCCGGGTCATGGAGCCATGCTCGCGCGCCAGATGATGCTCGAAGTAGGCGCGCTCGAAGGCATCGCGGGCTTCGCGCAGCGGCAGATCGAGTGCCAGCGAACGGCTGGCTGCCGTCACCACGCCTGCCGAGGCCAGCGGCACATTGACGAACTGCGCCGGCTGCTGGGCCTGCTGGGCGGCAGACAGGCCGTTGTTCACCGGCAGCATCACGATAGAAGGCGAGGTGCCGATACCGGAGGACATCGGGGCAAAGATCGGCGAGGCCGGCTTGGGCAGCGGTGCCGGCGGGCGGCTTTTGGCCAGGCCCTGCTCGACCGCCTTGAGCAGCTTTTGCAGCGCGATCGGCTTTTCGAGGAAGTCGAGCGCGCCGATCCGGGTGGCTTCAACAGCGGTATCGATGGTGGCGTGGCCGGACATCATGATGACCGGCATGGTCAGCTTGCCGCCGCTGGCCCATTCCTTGAGGAGCGTGACGCCATCGGTATCGGGCATCCAGATGTCGAGGAGCACCAGATCGACCGGATTGCGCTCCCGGACGTCTCGCGCCTGCTGGGCGCTGTCGGCCAGCAGAACCGAATGCCCTTCATCGCCGAGAATCTCGGACAGCAACTCACGAATACCGATTTCGTCATCGACGACGAGTATCTCTGCCATGGCGTCCTAGGTGTCAGCCGGTCGATCCAGCACGATGACTGGTGAGCCGGCCTCATCGAGTGTTGTGTGCACACCGCAATTGTCGTCGTTTTTTACCAACTTAGTAAATAGAAGACTCACCTTCGCACCCAGGGTCTTGCCGTCTTCGCCGTTCAGGTTGCTCGCTTCGATGCGCGCGCCATGCTCTTCGACGATCTTTCGTACGATCGCCAGGCCGAGTCCGGTGCCCTTGGGCTTGGTCGTGACATAGGGCTCGAAGGCGCGCGACATCGACCCCGGCGGAAAGCCCGGACCGTTATCTCGCACGATCAGGCGCACGCCGGGCGCCGACCCGCCCGGTCGAACCGCCTCGGTGATCACATCGACCCGACGCTCGGCACCGCGCTCGGTGGCCTCCAGGGCGTTCTTGATCAGATTGAGGATCAGGCGGCGCAGCTGCGAGGCATCGCCCATGATCAGCGACACGCCGCTGTCGAGGTCGGCGCGCAGCGGACCGTTGGCATCAGGCGGGGCGTAGAGGGCCAGCACGTCCTGCACCAGCGCATTGAGATCGAGCGGCGCGAGCTTTGCCGCCGGCAGTCGTGCGTAATCGCTGAATTCGTCGACCATCATGTTGAGGACGCCGACCTGATCGACGATGGTCTTGGAGCTGCGGGTCAGCATCTCGGCATCGGCCGGCGGCAGCTTGCCGACCAGCTTGAACTGCAAGCGCTCGGCGGCCAGCCGGATCGGGGTCAGCGGATTCTTGATCTCGTGGGCCAGACGGCGCGCCACCTCGCTCCAGGCCACCGCACGCTGCGCCGACACCACCTCGCTGACATCGTCAAAGACCATCAGCCAGCCGCGCTGCGGGCCGGGCAGCGGTGCGCCGCGCACCAGCAGGGTCAGCGCCGGCGCGACATCGGCGCCTTCGCGGGCATCACGGCGGATCACCAGCTGGCGCTGCCAGGCGCGCTGCGGGCCGGTATCGAGCTCGGCAAAGGCCTCGGTAATCGCGGCACCCGCCTCGCCCAGCCGCGGCAGCTCGGTGATCGGCAATCCGATCATCGCGGCCGCATCGGACTCGAGGATGCGCTCGGCGCCAATGTTGGCCAGCGTGACATGCAGCCGGTCGTCGAGCACGATCACACCAGCGGTCAGATTGCCCAGCACGCTGGCAAGCTGGGAGTTGGCGCGCTCGAGCTCCTGCTGGTTGCGCTCGACCAGGGCGCGTGCCTCCTCGAGCTGACGGGTCATGGTGTTGAAGGACTGGGTCAGCATGCCCAGCTCATCGCGCCCGCTGTAGTCCTTGACCGGCCGGAAGTCGCCCTCGGCAACCGCCCGCGTGCCGGCCGCCAGCATCGCCAGCGGTCCGGTCATCCAGCCGGCCAGCAAAAACGACGCGGCAATCGCCGAAAAGCCGGTCAGCATCAGGGTGACCGCCATGGTGATGCGAAAGATCCGTTTGAGTCCGGTGCGCGACAGCGACAGCGCCTGATAGTCGCGCCAGCCCTGCTGAACCGCTTCGGCATTGCCGGCGAGCGTGGGCGGCACCGCCTGCAACAGTTGGAGCAGGCGCGGTTCGCCGCCGAACTGACCGGCGACCAGGATCGATTCGATCACCCTAAGCTTCAGGCCACGCGACTCGCTGCTGGCGTCGGTGGGCTCGACCGCGGCGTAGCTGCGCGAGGCACGCGCCTGGCGCAGGGAGGCCGGCGTCGGCAGATCGGGCACCAGCTGCGCGAAACCGCCGCCGCTGGCCAGCACGATGCGGCCATTGCCGGCGACGATCAGGGCTTCCTGCGCACCCGCGCGTTCGCGCAGCCGATCGAGCATGCCCGGCCATTGACCGGGCGGCTGCTCGGCCAGCTCCAGCGCCATCGTCCGGGCTTTAGATTGCAGATCGGCCAGCAGCGCATCGAGCGAGGCACGGCCGAGGGTCAGGCCCGATTCGAGCGCGCGCTCCATCGGCACGTCGTACCAGGACTCCACCGAGCGCCCCAGAAACTGAACCGCCACCACGAAGATCAGCAACGCCGGCAGCAGTGTCATCAGGGTGAAGGCCAGCGCCAGACGGGCCATCAGCCGGGTGCCGAATACCCCCGCGCGCCAGCGCTGCCACAGGCGTCGCGCGAGCTCGGCCGACAGCACGAACAGCGCGACGCCGATCGCAATGTTGAGGCCCAGAAGCAAGCCGTAATGACGCTCGAGCAGACGGTCGTTACCGCTGGCCACCGCCAGCAGCGCCAGCAGAACGGCCGCCAGCACCAGCGACACCAGCAGTGACAGGCGCAAGGTGCGCGTCACTGAGCGCTTTTCGGAGGCTCCTGCCTGATAGTGAACCGCTTCCATTCGGATTGAGGATTCCAGTCTCGGCTGGTGAGGGCGGTGATCTGAAAGGGCTTTGGCAGCTGATCGGTATCGAGTCGCAGCCTCAGCCAGCCCTCGTAACTGATGCCTGGACGCACACGCTCTCGTGGCATGACCCGCCAGCCCCGCAGACGCGACATCGCATCGAGCGCCTCGGACAGGGTCGAATAGCTGCCCGGAACGCCATTGAGCAGAACCCGATACTGCCGGGTGAGGGCATTGTAGGAGAGCCGGTGAGTCTGGGTCGCCACCGCAGCCCGATCATCCCACCAATACCAGCGCGGCCGGCGCATTTCGAACTCGACCAGGAAAAAGAGCGCAACGCCCCGGTTGACCGCGTCTTCGAGCGCCGGACTGAGGGTGAGCGAGAAGTCGGACGACAGCACCCAGGCCTCGCCGTCGGCAGACGGCTCGAAAGCGACCTGCTCGACATCGATGGCGTCGGCACTGCAGGGGGCAGACAGCAAGGCCATCAGCGCCACATTCAACAGCGCCCGGATGGCAGTGCGTCGCTTCAAGGGCGCTTTGTCAGAAGGGCAAGAAAGTAAGCATCATGCTCGCGCATGGGGTCCGAGCGGGGCAAAAGCTGACCGACCGGTTCGGTGTGTCCATCAGGCCAGGTCCAGTCCAGGGGCAGTTGCGAGGCATCGGACTGCGACTCGAGAAAGCGTTCGATGATCACCGCACCCTCATCAGGAAAGACCGAGCAGGTGACATAAAGCAATTTACCACCTGGCCTGAGCAAGGGCCAAAGCGCCTGCAGCATCCTCCGCTGCCCGGCAGCCAGTGTGGCGATATCACCACGGCGACGCAGCCAGCGGACATCGGGGTGTCGCCTGACGATGCCAGAGGCGCTGCAGGGCGCATCGAGCAGGATGCGGTCAAAGGGGCGGCCATCCCACCAGGTATCGGGGCGCAGCGCATCGGCAGCACGCACCTCGACCGTCGCCGGTGCAAGCGGCAGGCCAGCGCGGGTGAGATTGGCCTCGATGCGCCGGCAGCGGTTCGCATCGACATCAATCGCCAGCAGGTCGACCCGGGCCAGTTCGAGGATGTGGCAGGACTTGCCGCCCGGCGCAGCGCAGGCATCGAGCACCCGCTGACCGTCGGCCAGATCGAGCAGCCGCGCCGCCATCTGCGCGCCGGCGTCCTGGACCGACACCTCGCCCTGCGCGAAACCCGGGATGGCCTCGACCGGCACCGCGCGCTCGAGCGCCAGCGCCTGCGGCCCGACCGCGCGGGTGGCGATACCGGCCTGCGCGAGCTTCGCCGCGCAAGCGGCGAGGTCGATGCGCTGCAGATTGACCCGCAGCACCAGCGGCGCGTGTCGATTGCCGGCCTGTGCAATCGCCTGCCAGTCGTCGGGATAGTCTTGAGCCAGCAGATCGAGCCACCACTCGGGATGCTCATAGCGCACGACCCGGTCGTCGGCGATCTCGGCGAGCAGGCTGTCGCGCTCGCGTCCGAAGCGGCGCAAGGTGGCATTCAGAAAGCTCGCCGCGCCCGCGGGCGATCGCGACAGCGTGCGGGCAGCCGAAACCGCCTGATCGACGATGACCGCAGCCGGGCGGATCGGATCGAGCAGCTGGGCCAGCGCCACCCATTGCAGGGCGGCGATCGCCGGCAAAGGGTCGCGGCCGTTCAATCGCGAGGTGAGCGCCCTCAGACGGCCGAGCGCACGGACGGTCTGATAGGCCATGTCGCGCGCCGGCGCCCGCGACGAAAGCGGCAGCGACGCGGTGCGGGCATCGAGTGCATCGGGCAGACGGTGGCCGGTCAGCAGATCGGCGACCGCCTGGGCCGCCGCCAGCATCTCGCCAGACAGCGGCGCGCGATCGGCGGCAGGGTTCGAGGTCAGCGGCGCATTCCCGGTCGGGCGCCGGCCATCTGCATCAGCCGATCGACACGCTCTTCGGTCGCCGGATGGGTCGAGAACAGCCCACGCAGCCCACCGCCCGACAGCGGATTCATGATCATCATCTGGGCGGTCTCGGGATGCTGCTCGGTGGTGGCCAGCGGGATGCCCTGCGCATAGCGATGAATCTTGTCGAGCGCCGAGGCCAGGGCCGCCGGGTCATCGGCGATCTCGGCACCCAGGCGATCGGCTTCAAACTCGCGCGACCGCGAAATCGCCATCTGGATCAGCATCGCCGCAAAAGGCGCCAGCAGCGCCACCGCGATGCTGGCGATCGGATTGCCCGGACGCCCCTCGGAATCGCGCCCACCGAAGAACATCGCAAAGTTGGCGAGCGCCGAGATCGCACCCGCCATGGTCGCCGACACCGTCGAGATCAGGATGTCGCGGTGTTTGACGTGGGCAAGCTCATGGGCCATCACCCCCCGCAGCTCAGCCGCGCTGAGCACACGCAGGATGCCGGTGGTCGCGGCCACCGCAGCGTGCTGCGGATTGCGGCCGGTGGCAAAGGCGTTGGGCGCGTCTTCGTCGATCAGATAGACCCGTGGCATCGGCAGCTCGGCGCGCTGCGCGAGCTCGCGCACCATGCGATAGAACTGGGGCGCGCTCGCCTCATCCACCTCGCGAGCGTTGTACATCTTGAGCACCATCCGGTCGGAGAACCAGTAGGCGAAGAAATTGGACAGCACAGCAAACCCGAGCGCCAGCAGCATGCCCTGCTGCCCGCCGATGGCCGCGCCGACTGCGCCGAAGAGCGCGGTGATGCCGGCCATCAGGACGGCGGTCTTGATCCAGTTGAACATTGATTCCTCCAGGTCGGGCTCAGCCGACGATCGACGAACAGTCCGGTGAACACCCTGATGAATACCCGTCAGGCCGGGCAGAATACCCGCGAGGCGGGCCTTCCTGCAGATATCCGTGCAATCTGTCGGGATTCAACCCTGCACTGGCGGCGGTACGGCGGCTGCCGGAGCTTGCAGCCGATCACCCGCGCCGATCGGAAAGCCGGCGACGAACTCTGCCGCAGGCAAACGCCGCCCGCCCGCCCGCTGCAGTTCGAGCAGATCGACCGCACCCGGCTCGGCCGGGGTGCCACAGCTCACCCTGAGCGCGCCCTCGCGGATCCCGATCACCGTGCCCGGCGCGACGACCCCGGCCGGCGCATCGACCGGCGACGGCGAATCAACCGCCCTGGCGCGCCAGAGTTTGAGCGCCGTGCCGGGCAGACGCGCCAGTTCGGCCACGCAGCCCGGCGCCGGATCGAAGGCGCGCAGCTGGTCGACGATCGCTTGCGCCGACCGCGACCAATCGATCAGCGCATCGGCCTTGACGATCTTGGCCGCGTGCGTGATGCCGTCTTCCGGTTGCGGCGATATCGGCAGCCGATCGGCCTCGAGCAGGCCGATGGCCTCGACGATCGCCAGCGCGCCGAGTGCGGCCAGTCGGTCGTGGACGCTGCCCGAGGTCTCATCGCGACCGATCGGCAGCGGGCGAACCAGCCGGATCGGTCCGGTATCGAGCCCGACGTCCATCTGCATGATCGTGATGCCGGTCTGCGCATCGCCGGCCTGCACCGCGCGCTGAATGGGTGCCGCACCGCGCCATCGCGGCAGCAGCGAAGCATGGATATTCAGGCAGCCCAGCGGCGGCACTGCCAGCACCTGCGGCGGCAGCAGCAGACCGTAGGCGGCCACCACCATCGCCTGGCAACCGATGCCAGCCAGCCGCTGCGGCACCTCGGGGTCGCGCAGCGTTCGTGGCTGCCAGACCTCGATCCCCTGAGCCTGCGCCCATTGCTTGACCGGACTGGCGAGCAGCTTTTGCCCGCGCTGAGCCGGCTTGTCGGGCCGGGTGAGGACCAGGGCGATCTCGTGGCCGGCCGAATGCAGGGCCTGTAACGCGAGCTGCGCAAACACCGGGGTGCCGGCAAAGATCAGTTTCATGGGGGGTCGGGTTCGCCCGGCAGGCCTGCGCCTGTGGCTTGGGGGTGAGGCCTTCGGCTTCAGGCCGTCTGGCGGTCGAGCTTCAGCATCTTGCTGCGGATCCGACTCTGCTTCAGCCGCGAGAGGTACTGAACGAAGACCTTGCCGAGCAGGTGATCCATTTCGTGCTGGATGCAGACCGCGAGCAGCCCGTCCGCGTCCAGCGTGAACGATTTGCCGTGCTCATCGAGCGCCCTGACAGTCACCCGCTCGGGGCGTTCGACGTCGTCGTAGATCCCCGGCACCGACAGACAGCCCTCTTCATGGACCGATTGCTCATCGCCATACGAGACGATTTCGGGATTGATGAAGACCTGCAGCCGGTCCTTGGTCTCGGAGACATCGATGACGATGACCCGCTCGTGCACATTGACCTGTGTGGCCGCCAGGCCGACGCCGGGCGCGTCATACATGGTCTGCGCCATGTCGCTTACCAGCTTGCGGATCCGGTCGTCGACATGTTCGACCCGCCTGGCAACGGTATGCAGGCGCTGGTCGGGATAACGAAGGATGTCAAGGACGGCCATCGGATTAAGACGACCGTTCAATCCCGGGATGGGCGGCAGAGCGGTCAATCAACGTAATATTGTAAACAGTGAGCGAGATCGGTGACTCAGGAGTGTGACTAAGGTCGGTGTTCAACGCAGGCCCCACAGTCCCGGATCGCAGAAAGCCAGAACCACGAAACTGAACTACGCAACTGAACCACGCAACTGAACCACGGCAGCGTCGACATGATCAAAAAGTTTAGCATGGGGTTGATCGGGTGCGCGGTCTGGCTTGCAGCCAGCATCGCCCACGGCGCAAGCGGTCAGATCGAGCTTTCGCCGAATGCCCCAGACAAGCATGTCGTCGTCAAGGGCGACACCCTCTGGGACATTTCCGCCCGCTTTCTCAAGTCGCCCTGGCTGTGGCCCGAAGTCTGGCAACTCAACCGCGAGCAGATCAGCAACCCCCACCTGATCTATCCGGGAGACATCATTTATCTCGACCGATCGGGGGCCCAGCCGCGCCTGCGGCTGGGTAAATCCGTTCCCGGCACAGGCACCGGCACAGCCAGCAGAGCCGCCGGTGCCGAAACCACCGTCCGGCTCGAACCGCTCGTGCGTGCCACGCCGCTGGGCGCCGACGCCATTCCCATGATCAATCTTGCCGCCGTCCAGGTCTTCCTCAATCGGCCGCTGATCGTCGACGAGCAGGGGATGCGCGCGAATCCCCGCATCGTCGGCACCAAGGATGGCCGTGTGCATCTGGCCGCAGGCGACCTCGCCTATGCGAGGGGCCTGTCCGAGGAGGAGATGACACTGAACTCCGAGTGGTACATCTACCGACCGGCCAAACCGCTGCTCGATCCGGTGACCCGCAAACCGATCGCCTGGGAGACGGTCTCGGTCGGCTCGGCCCAACTGATCCGCACAGGCGACCCGGCCACTTTCCGTCTTCGCACGGCTAACGAAGAGGTCAGTTCAGGCGACCGCCTGATGCCTGCCGTGCCGGCCTCCCTGCCCTCTTTCGTTCCCCGTGCCCCCGACGCTCCGGTCTCGGGTCAAATCGTTTCGGTTTATCGCGGTATCAACCAGGTCGGCAAGCTCAGTGTGGTGGCGCTCTCGATCGGCAAGGATCAGGGCCTCGCGATCGGCAATGTGCTGGCCATCCTGAGTGCCGACCGGGTCATCGTCGACAAGGAAACCAAAGAGCGCGTCGTCCTGCCCAACGAGACGATCGGCGAGTTGATCATCTTCCGGGTCTTCGATCGCATTGCCTATGCGCTGGTGGTCTCGGCATCCGAAGCAATCACGGTTGGCGCAACGGTCAAGAATCCCTGACCCCATTACTGACGACCCGGTCCGGCGGCGCGCCATGTCATACGACCCTGACGCCCCCGACCTCGACCTTTGGCTGCGGCTGGTCCTCACGCCTGGCATCGGTCCGATTCACGCCCGCAGACTGCTCGAGCGATTCGGCTCGCCCCGTTGCCTCTTCGAGTCCGACAGCGCAGCCCTGGTTGCCTTTGCGGGCGAGCGTCTGGCTCGCCAGTTGCAGTGCGAGGATGGCGCGCGTCAGCGACAAGTGGACAAGACCCTCGACTGGGTCCGCGCCGAGTCCCATCACCTGATTACCTTCGCCGATGCCGACTATCCTCGGCATTTGCTGCAGATCGACGATGCGCCACCGCTCCTGCATGCTGTCGGCCGCCGCGACATCCTGAGTCGCCCGATGCTGGCGATGGTCGGGGCACGAAATGCCACAGCCGCAGGCACTGACAACGCACGGGTCTTCGCACGCACGCTGTCCGGCGCCGGCTGGACCATCGCAAGCGGCCTGGCACTGGGCATCGACGCGGCCGCCCATGAAGGCGCGCTGCAGGGCGGCGCCGGCACGGTCGCGGTCGTGGGCACCGGCGCCGACATCGTCTATCCGTCGCGCCACCGCGGGCTGGCCGATCGCATTGCGGCCGATGGCCTTATTGTCTCCGAGTTGCCGCTCGGCACGCCGCCGTCGGCCGGGCTGTTTCCACGCCGCAATCGACTGATCGCCGGGATGTCACATGGCGTGTTGGTCGTCGAGGCAGCGCTGAAAAGCGGCTCGCTCATCACCGCGCGGCAGGCGGGTGAATTCGGCCGCGAGGTCTTCGCGATTCCCGGCTCTATCCATTCGCCGCTGTCACGCGGCTGCCACGCGCTGATCCGGCAAGGTGCCCTGCTGGTCGAGTCGGCGCGCGAGGTCATCGACGAGTTGCCGGCCTTGCCTGCGAAGCGCGACCTCGACGCCCTTGCACTACTCGACCTCAACCATCCTCACCCGGCCAGCGCTGTTGGACCTTCGCACGCCCCCGACGACGCCCGGCCCGTCGACCAGGACCCGGTCATCGCCGCCATCGGCCACGACCCGATCCAGCCCGACATCCTGGCAATACACCTCGGTCTCGCGCCCGGCGAACTCGGCGCCCGACTGGTCATTCTCGAGCTCGACGGACTCATCCGGCGCCTGTCTGACGGCCGGGTCCAAAGACCCTCACCGTTCAGCTGACTTGCCATTGCGACGATCCGGCTCTTATGATTGCGCCCCCAGCGAGCCGCCGACCGCGTGTCGACGAGCCTCATCCATCCACCCTGCGCACCGACCTGGCCACCAACACCATGGGAAAAGCCCTGATCATTGCCGAGAAGCCTTCGGTCGCAGCGGACATCGCGCGATCGCTCGGCGGATTCGCCAAACAAGGCGACTATTTCGAAAGCGATGACTACCTGCTGTCATCGGCGGTCGGCCATCTGGTCGAAATCGCTGCACCTGAGCAGTTCGACGTCAAGCGGGGTAAGTGGTCATTCGCCAATCTGCCGGTCATCCCGCCACACTTCGATCTCAAGCCGATCGACAAGAGCGCCGAGCGCCTGAAGCTGCTGACCCGGCTGATCAAACGCAAGGATGTCGACTCGCTCATCAACGCCTGTGACGCCGGACGCGAGGGCGAGCTGATTTTTCAGCTGATCGCCCAGCATGCCAAGGCCAAGCAGCCGGTCAGCCGACTGTGGCTTCAGTCGATGACGCCCAACGCGATCCGCGAGGGATTCGAGCGGCTTCGCGACGAAACCCAGATGCAGCCGCTCGCCGACGCCGCCCGCTGCCGGTCCGAAGCCGACTGGCTGGTCGGCATCAACGGGACGCGGGCAATGACCGCCTTCAATTCGCGCGACGGCGGCTTTTACCTCACCACCGTCGGTCGCGTGCAGACCCCGACCCTGGCGATCGTGGTCGAGCGCGAAGAGCGCATCCGCAAATTCAAGCCGCGCGGCTATTTCGAGGTGAAAGCCACCTTCGATGCAAAGGCCGGGCAGTACGAAGGCCGATGGTTCGATCCTTCATTTCATCGCGATCCGGCGGACGTCGAACTCAAAGCCGAGCGTCTGTGGGACCAGGCCCGTGCGCAGGCCATCGTCAACGAGTGTCGGGGCAAGCCAGGCACGGTCGAAGAAGAGTCAAAGCCCTCCACACAGCAATCACCGGCGCTTTTCGACCTGACCAGCCTGCAGCGCGAGGCCAATGGCCGCTTCGGATTTTCGGCCAAGACCACGCTCTCGCTTGCCCAGGCGCTCTATGAAAAGCACAAGGTCCTGACCTACCCGAGAACCGATTCCAAGGCCTTGCCCGAGGATTACGTTGCCACGGTCAAACAGACCCTCGACATGCTCGAGGAGGTGCCGCCCTACGGCCAGTTCTCGGTCCAGATCCTGAACAACGACTGGGTCCGCCCGAACAACAAGCGAATCTTCGACAACACCAAGGTGTCGGACCACTTCGCCATCATTCCGACGCTGCAGGCCCCCAAGGCCCTGTCGGAAGCCGAACAGAAGATCTATGACCTGGTGGTCAAGCGCTTCCTTGCAGTCTTTTTCCCGGCGGCCGAATTCCGCGTCACCACCCGTATCACCAAGGTCGAAGGCCACGCCTTCAAGACCGAGGGTCGGGTGCTGGTCAGTGCCGGATGGCTGGCCATCTATGGTCGCGAGACCGCCGAATCGAAGGCCGCGCAAGGCAAGGAGGGCGACGACGCGCCGTCCAGCGGCACGCTGGTGGCGGTCGACCCGAACGAAAAAGTCGCGACCCAGGCAATCGACGCGATCTCGCTGGCCACCCGACCGCCAGCGCGCTTTAACGAAGCCACGCTGCTGTCGGCAATGGAAGGCGCGGGCAAGCTGGTCGACGACGAAGATCTGCGCGAGGCCATGGGCACCAAGGGGCTGGGCACACCGGCCACCCGGGCGCAGGTGATCGAAGGTCTGATCAACGAGAACTACCTCATCCGCGAAGGCCGCGACCTCATCCCGACCGCCAAGGCATTCCAGCTTCTCACCCTGTTGCGTGGTCTGGGCGTAGCCGAGCTCACAATGCCCGAGCTCACCGGCGAGTGGGAGTTCAAGCTCGCGCAGATGGAGCGCGGCAAGCTCGATCGCGATGCCTTCATGAACGAGATCGCCGAAATGACCCGGCACATCGTCGAACGCGCCAAAGGCTACGGCACCAGCGACGTGCCGGGCGACTATGCCACGCTCGATCAGCCCTGCCCGCGCTGCGGCGCCGTCGTGCGCGAAAACTACCGTCGATTTGCCTGCAGCGGCTGCGACTGGTCGATCACCAAGTCGCCGTCATCACGCCTGCTGGAGCCGGCCGAAGCCCAGGAGCTCATGCGCGACAAGACCATCGGTCCGCTGCATGGCTTTCGCAGCAAGATGGGCCGCCCGTTTTCCGCGATCCTCAAGCTGGTCGAGCCCGACTGGAAGATGGAGTTCGACTTTGGCCAGTCGGATGCCGGCGGTGACAGCGACGAGGTCATCGACTTCTCAGCTGCCGAGCCGGTTGGCGCCTGCCCGCGCTGCCAGTCTCGCGTCTATGAGCACGGCATGAGCTACGTCTGCGAAAAATCGGTCGGCGCCGCTCGCAGCTGCGACTTCCGCTCGGGCAAGGTCATCCTGCAGCAACCGATCGAACGCGCTCAGATGGTCAAGCTGCTGTCGGAGGGCCGAACCGATCTGCTCGACGCCTTTGTGTCGTCACGCACCCGCAGGCGTTTCAAGGCCTTCCTGGTGCGTCAGCCCGATGGCAAGGTCGGCTTCGAATTCCAGGCAGCCGCGCCCAAGTCGCCGGCAGCAGCCGCAGCAGCCGCGGAAAAGGCAAAGTCCAAGGCAGCGGCTGCCGCGGCGGCGGCCGGTTCATCTGACGGCGAGCCCAACGACTCAGTAGCAGCCTCGGCCTCCAAAAAGACCGCGGCGGCGTCAAAGGCGGCTGCAAAGTCGGCACCAAAGTCCGCGCCGAAAACCGCTTCAAAAGCAGCCGCTAAACCAGCCACCAAGCCAGCGACTACGGCAGCGACCAAGCCAGCTGCCAAAAAAGCAGCCGCCCCGCGCGCTCGCAAGGCGACCTAGTTTCAACCTTAGTTTCAGACTGCCTGGCTGGTCGTCAGTCGGTCGCCGGCTCAGCCCGCCGAACGCCCAGCCGGCACCCAGAGTTCAATGGCGACTCGCTGGGCATCACTGAGGGTTGCCACATCAACCCCTTCGGCGCGCTCCCAGATCAGGCGTCCATACAGACCGCCCAAGGTCGCAACCTCACGCGTCAGCGAGCCTTCAGCCCCGCTGGCGGGCTGCGCGGCGCGTGCGCGGTTGATGGCCGCTTCGAGTTCTCCGATGCTGATCCAGCTGCTCATGGCGAGTCGACGGCTAAGCCAAATCAAAAAGAGGGACTGAACGCTAGCACACCGGCGGGTGGCAATTTGACGACGCTCACCCCCTCAGGTATTCCTTTCGCGATTTGCGACCGTTAATCTCACTGTAATGATGACGTTCGACAGTTCCCCTCTGAATCAGCCTGCCGGCGACGCGTTCGCCGAGCCATTGTCGCCGGTCGATGAGCTGGTTCAGGCCGACTGGGTGTTCGGTTACGGCTCGCTGATCTGGAATCCCGGTTTCGAGTTCTCGGAGGCCCGGCTCGGTCGGGTTCACGGCTATCACCGCGCCTTCTGCATCCGCTCGACCAGCTACCGCGGCACACCCGAACAGCCCGGTGTCGTGCTCGGACTCGACCGCGGCGGATCCTGCATCGGCATGGCTTTCCGACTCAAGCCCGAGTCACGCCGACGGGCGATCGAAGCCCTCTACGAGCGCGAGATGACCGGCGGGGTCTATGTCCCACGCGTGCTGAGTGTCTCGGTCAGAGGCTCTCAGCAGGTGCAAGCGCTCACATTTACTGCCAACCAGCGCAGCCCGTCCTACGAACAGCTCACCGAAAGCGAAATCGTGCGGCGGCTGTCGTCGTGCTGCGGCCAGCGCGGCTTCAACCGCGACTACGCGCTGCTCACCTTGCGCAGCCTTGCCGAGCACGGCGTGCGCTGCTCGCACCTGGGTCGCCTGAGTGTCGAGCTCGCGGCGGCCCCTTGCGGCGACACCCTCGAGGCCAAGCCGCTCTGACGGGCCGGCTGCCGGCCCGTCGCCATGTCCAGATCGACCGCGCCGGTCCTTGAACGGCCCGCCCGCCCGAGTCCTTCCCTGCCCCAGGTGCTTGCCGACATCGGCCCGGGCTATGCGGTCAACGGCCTGGTGGGCTTCATCTTCGCGGCGACCGGTCCGGTGGCGATCATTCTGGCGTCCGGGTCGCAAGGCGGGCTGGGACAGGCCGAACTGGCATCGTGGCTGTTCGGCGCCTTTTTCCTCAACGGTCTGGTCACGATTGCGCTGAGTTGGCGCTTTCGCACGCCGCTGGTCATCTTCTGGACCATTCCCGGCACGGTTCTGGTCGGTCAGGCCCTGCTGCATACCCCCCATGCCGAGGTCATCGGCGCCTTTGTCGCCACCGGCCTCTTCGTGACCGCGCTTGGCCTGTCGGGATGGATGCGTCGCGCCCAGGCCCTGCTGCCGATGCCGATCGTGATGGCCATGGTGGCCGGTGTCTTCCTGCGTTTCGGGCTCGATCTGGTCAAAGCGGTCCACCAGGACCCGGCGGTCGCCGGACCAATGGTCCTAGCCTTCGTGTTGCTGAGCGCCCTGCCGCGACTGGCCCGCTGGTTGCCCCCGATCATCGGGGCGCTGCTGATCGGCGCCATCGCGATCGCGATCGCCCATCCGATCGACTGGTCTGCGGCATCGAGCCTGTCGATCGTAGCGCCCCGGATCACCCTGCCGGTCTTTTCCTGGCGGGCCTGCCTCGAACTGGTGGTGCCGCTGGCAGTCACTGTCCTGGTGGTTCAGAACGCCCAGGGTTATGCGGTCCTCAAGACGACCGGCCACGACGCACCGGTGAACTGGGTGACGCTGGCCTGCGGCCTCACCTCGATCGCGAGCGCCTTCGTCGGAACGGTCTCGAGTTGCCTCACCGGGCCGACCAACGCCCTGGTGTCATCGTCAGGCGCACCGGGGCGCCATTACACCGGGGCGATCGTGGTCGGCCTCCTGGCGCTCGCCTTTGGGCTTTTCGCCGGCACCGCGACCAGCCTGATGCTGGCGGCACCCAAGGCCTACATCAGCGCGCTTGCCGGGCTGGCGATGCTCAAGGTCCTGCAGGCGGCCTTTGCCACCGCTTTTCGCGACCGCTTTGCGCTCGGTGCGCTGGTGACCTTTCTGGTGACGGTTGCCGACCTGCCGATCCTGAACATCGGCGCGCCGTTCTGGGGTCTGATGCTCGGCCTCGCGGTCGCCTGGCTGCTCGAGCGGCCTGACTTCACCCTCGAACAAGGTCCGCCGGCGCGGTGACCCGCTTCAATCGGGCTCTGGGGCTTGTACGGTAGAGTGGCGGCGCCGCGAAAGCACACCACGAGCCACCGCCATGTCCGATCAGCCCTCCCAATCGGGCCAGTACAACCCGACCGCCTCTGTCACGTCAGGCCAGACCGCGGCGCCGCGTCAGGACTTCGACTTGACGCGATCGGTGATGACGATCGTGGCGCTGACCGCACTGGTCGGTGGCAGCCTCTGGGTGCTGAGCCCCTTCATCCCGTCGCTGATCTGGGCGGTCACGATCGTGGTGACCACCTGGCCGCTGATGATCAGAGCCGAAAAAATGCTGTGGGGCCGCCGCGGACTGGCGGTCACTGTCATGACACTCGCCCTGCTGCTGCTGTTTTTCGTGCCGCTCACCCTGGCCATCATGACCGTACTCAACAACGTCGACACCATCAGCGGCTGGATCAAGCTTGCCTCGAACCTCAAGGGCAGCGAGCCGCCGTCCTGGCTGGTGTCATTGCCGGTGGTCGGACCTCGCATCGCCAGTTTCCTGGCCGATATCGTCGAGCATGGCGCAGATCCCCTGCTCGGCAAGGTCATGCCCTATGTCGGGACCTTTGCCGGACGCGTCCTCAAGGAGGCCGGCCTGATCGGCTCGATCGGCGTGCAGTTTCTGTTGAGCGTGCTGCTGTGTGCGGTGCTCTATGCCTATGGCGAGGACGGCGCCCGCGCCGTGTTGCGATTTGCCCGTCGGCTTGCCGGTGATCAGGGCGTGCGCATGACCCGGCTTGCGGCGGCCTCGGTGCGCGGCGTCGCGCTTGGCGTGGTGGTGACCGCAGTCGTCCAGTCGGTGCTCGCCGGACTTGGCCTGGCGCTGGTCGGTGTGCCGGCGGTGGCGCTACTCACCGCCTTGATGTTTCTGCTGGCGCTCGCGCAGATCGGCGTGATCCCGGTGCTGCTGCCGGCGGTCTTCTGGCTCTACTGGAGCGGCCAGATCGGCTGGGCCATCGGGCTGCTGATCTGGACGGTGGTGGTCTCGACCATGGATAACGTCATGCGCCCCTGGCTGATCAAGAAAGGGGCCGATCTGCCCTTCCTGCTGATTTTCGTCGGCGTGGTCGGCGGACTGATCGCGTTCGGGCTGATCGGCATCTTCGTCGGACCGGTCGTGCTCGCGGTCACCTACACCCTCTTCGATGCCTGGACCTCGGAGCAGCCGGAGCCGCCGCTCGAGCACTGAGCACTGAGCCCTAAGTGTCAGACACCCGCGCGAGTGCCGCCCGAATCGCCTGCGCCGCGCGCGTCGAAGCCACGATCGACAGTTTCATCGTCGCCCTGGTGGCGCCGACGAAAAGCTTTCGAATGCTTCGCTCGTCCATCGATTCAAAATCGACTTCGCTGAACACCACCGCCGGGGCAGCCTGCCCCTTGAAGCGATAGACCGACTCGACCAGCAGCTCGCCGCCGGTATAGACCGGCTGCGCCAGCAGATCGTAGCGGCCGGTGAAGCGACGCACCGGATGCGGCCCGATGGCGTCGAGTGACAGCAGCGCCGACTGCTCGCGGCCGCGAAAGCTCACCACCGCGATGTCGTGACGCCGAAAACCCGTCGCCAGGCAGCCGCGGATCGCCTCCTTGGTTGCCGCAAGCATCTGCGCGGTGTCGGCGTAGTCGAAGATGTCGAGCTCGGCGCCGGCCAGCGGCCCCGCCGCCTCGATGCGGACGTCAGCCGGCAGGATTGCCCGCAGAAAACCGACCACCTCGCGCGGGCTGCGATAGTTTGCTCGGGCATGCAGGGTGACCCATCCCGGCAGTGGGCTGCGCTCTCGGGCATAAAGCGACTGCATCGGATCCTCGAGCCAGATCAGTCGCGCGTCGTCGCGGGCATGACGCAGCACCTGATCGCGCCAGGCCGACGAAAAATCCTGACCTTCGTCGACCACCACGGTATCGAAGCGCCAGCGCTCGTCAATCGACACGCTGGCCGCCGCCTTCTCGAGTCGCTCGAACCCGTCGGAAGCAGCAATGTCGACCGACTTTCCGGCATCGCGAACCAGGCGCTGACACAGCGTGTGGAAAGTGCACACCTCGCCGCCCGCGGGTGCCACCTCGGCAAAATGATCGGCCAGCGGCCGGTTGTAGCAGACATAGAGCGGACGCAGACCCCGATCGATCGCGCCTCGAAACTCGGCGAGCGCCAGCTGTGTCTTGCCGGAGCCCGCCGTGCCCTCGACATGCAGCCGGTAGGGCGAGAAGTCGAGCTGACGGGCCCAGTACGCCAGCCCGCCCGAGACCCGCGTGACCATGGCCTGAGCACGGCCAACCAGCGCGCTGACGTCGGTTTCGAGTTCGATCACATCCCGAAAGAATCGGTCGACCTGATGCCAGGCAGAAGCAGACCGCAGCGCAACGCCCGATGAGGTCGATCCGGCGCCGACCGCCCCGGCCCCCGGCGCCCGGCCGCCGTCGACCTCAACCGACAGGATCTCGCGAATCACCACCAGCAGTTTGTCGCGCCGGCTGGCATCGACGATGCGTTCGGCAGCGACACCCGCGGTCTCCAGGCGCCTGACACTGAAATCCGGGCAGTAGAGCAGCGCATCGACCTTCACCGCCTCGCAGCCCGGTCGCCGCGCCAGCTTGTCGCGAAGGCCGGCGGCTGTTCGTGCCATCTGGACCGCGACATTGCGCAGTCGCCCGCGTTCGCGCCGCAGCAGCCCGTCGCCCGACTCCTCCAGAAAACCGGTTTTCTGCTCGATCAGTAGCAGGTTGCCCATGCGGTTGACCACGACGAAATCGATGGCGTCGATCACTGCGAAACCGCGTTCGATCGTTGTCCAATGCACCGCGTGATACACCGTGAAGTCGTCGGACAAGCCGGCAGCCATCAGGGCGAGGGTTTCGTGATGGCGCTGCGCGCTGGGCGGCAGCCCTGCGCCGGGCGCTCCCGGAGCGGCGTCACTGGTGGCCAATTCGCGCCAGCCATCAGGAATGATCCGGGCCATCCCGCGATTCTAACGGGCAGCATCCCGACGAACGGCAAACTTCGCGCGACCGATGTCACACCGTGCGCAGTGAGGCTGGGCGACCATGGGGTCTGAATTTGTTTGGCTGACGCGGTCCGCTTCCTTTGAGCACCGCAGTCGGTCATGACCGGACCGCAATGACGCCGACAGCGTTCGACAACGTGACCAGATTTCCTGACCCCCCTTTCGGGCTGATGCGCAGCCGCGGCGCACGCGTCGCCAGCGTGCTCAACCCTGTCTGCGGGCGGGAGTCGCCGCTGTGAGTCAGGTTGTCGAGAAATCCCAGCTGATCAAGGTGCCGACCTCGCAGTTGTGCGTCGGCATGTATGTCAACAGCTTCTGCGGGTCCTGGCTGCAGCACGATTTTTTCCGGACGTCCTTTCTGATCGATTCGCCCAAGATGATTGAACGGCTTCAGGCCAGCGGCCTTGAGGCGGTCATGATTGACACGTCGCGCGGGGTGGCGCCTGCTGCCAAAGTGGATGTGACCACTACAGCCGAAACTGCCGCCGAAACGTCGGTCGAGCCGGTCGTCGACGTTGTCACCGAGGCCCCGAAAGCAGCGAAATCGAAGCCGCTCGCGCCGCTGTCCGAGGAGATGGACAAGGCTCGCGACGTCACGCGAATGGTGCGCAACACCGTCGAATCACTGTTTCGGGATGCCCAGCTCGGACGCAATCTCGATGCCCAGCGAATCGATACCGCGGTGCGTTCGGTCCACGAGAGCCTCGATCGCAACCCGGGTGCGCTGCTGAGCCTGGTACGAATCAAGCGCGCCGACGAATACACCTACATGCATTCGGTGGCGGTCAGCGCACTGATGGCGCAGCTTGCCAAGACGCTCGGCATGGATGAAGCCGCCCAGCATCAGGCCGCGACCGCCGGACTGCTGCACGACATCGGCAAGGTCGGCGTGCCCAACGCGATCCTGAACAAGCCGGGACGGCTTACCGAAGACGAGTTCACAGCGGTGCGCAACCATCCGCGCAACGGCCACGAGCTGCTCGCCCGCGGCGGCGAGTTCGACGAGGTCGTGCTCGATGTCTGCCTGCATCATCACGAACGGATCGACGGCCGCGGCTATCCCGATCAACTGAAAGGCGACGAGATTACCCATTTCGCCAAGATGGGCGCGATCTGCGACATCTACGACGCGATTTCGTCCAACCGCCCCTACAAGAGCGCCTGGACCCCCTTCGAGTCGCTGCGCCAGATGGCGTCATGGGGCAAGGGGCACCTGGATCCCGACATCTTTCGTGCCTTCGTCCAGTCGATCGGCGTCTATCCGGTCGGCAGCATCGTCAAACTGAAGTCGAACCGCCTGGCGATCGTCACCGAGCAGAACGCGAACGAGCTGCGCAAACCGGTGCTCAAGGTCTTCTATTCGACCCAGCTGCACGAGCGGATCGAACCGCGCTTCGTCAAACTTGGCCAAGGCCAGGAAGAGGTGGTGTCGGTCGAAGATCCGGAAACCTGGAATCTGCCCCCGATCGATCAGCTGCTGGTCTGATCAGCATCCCGGGCCCCACCGGCGGCCCACCTGCCTCGACCATGCTTCAATTCACAGGTGTATTTCCGCGCCGCATGAAGCGGCTTTGCCGCAGCGCCACAACTTAGTAAATGACAGATATTTCAATCAGTTATGGTTGGGTCAGGCACTGTTCGGCACAAATTGAAACAAGATTTTTGTTGCATTGCATCAGGAGCGCAGGTACTCTTTGCCTTGTCTCCTCCACCTCCTCAACGGTGGTTTCAGCCCGCACCCCAACCGGTGCGGGCTTTTTCTTTGTGTCTCGCTTTGCTGCGTCAGGTTGGCGCTCTGTTGGCGTGACACGTCAGCGCAGCAGGCTCTTGCTGGCCCGGACGACTGCTCGAATCGACGCGCGAGCGACTGAAACCGAAGCTCAAGGCCGGCGGCGCCGGTGTCCACATCGCCCGCCCACACCAGGCGGGTCTGGGCAAGTTGCTCGCGCACCGAGCGGGTTGACTGGCATCATGACCGGCTCATCTGCGCCGATCCACCCAGAGAGCCCAATATGACCGTGACCTGCTTTATCCGTTACCAGATCGATCCCTTTCAGCGCAAAGCCGGCAAGCACGTCACCGAGGCACGGGGCCGAATCATTCAGCGATGCGGCGGCAATCTGGAGAGCGTCGGCTCGACTGGCGGTCTGTCGCGGCAGGTGACGCCGTGATCGCGGTGATCTTCGAAGTCGAGCCGCAGCCGGGTGCAGCCCCCCGTTACTTCGAGCTCGCAGCCGCCATGAAAGCCGAATTGATGTCCATTGACGGATTCATCTCGGTCGAACGATTCGAGAGCCTGGCCAATCCCGGGCGATTCTTGTCCTTGAGTTTCTGGCGCGACGAAGCCTCGGTACGCGCCTGGCGTTGTCATGGCATGCACCGCAAGGCTCAGCAGGAAGGCCGCAGCGACGTGCTCGCCGGCTACCGGCTGCGAGTCGCGAGCGTGGTGCGCGACTATGGGTTGCATGAACGCGACGAGGCGCCCTCAGACTCGAGAGGCGCGCTCATCTGACGCCGATGAACATCCCTTAAGCACCGCAGCTGGCCCGGATATCGCGCACGCCTCATCACAACCGTGATTCAGCGATCCGGGCGCCCTCGACCAGCGCGCGAAGTTTGGCCGCCGCCACTTCCCGGCCCATCGGCGCCATGCCGCAGTTGGTACATGGAAACAGCCGATCGGCCGGCACATAGCGCAGTGCCCGTCCGATGGTGTCGGCCACCTGCTCCGGCGTCTCGACCACCTCGCTGGCCACATCGATGACACCGACCAGCACATCCTTGCCGGCCAGCAATCCCAGAAGATGGTCGGGCACCCGGCTGTTGGCGCATTCGAGCGAAATCTGATCAATGCGGCTGGCCGCCAGCGCCGGAAACACCGCCTCGTACTGTCGCCACTCTTCGCCGAGCGTTGCCTTCCAGTCGACATTGGCCTGGATGCCATAGCCGTAGCAGATATGGACCGCTGTCGTGCAGGTCAGGCCTTCGATCGCCCGATGCAGCGAAGCGATGCCCCAGGTGGGCACATGGGCCATGAAGACGTTGTAGGCCGGCTCATCGAACTGGATCACATCGACGCCATCGGCCTGCAGGGCCAGCGCCTCCTGGTTGAGCAGTTCGGCAAAGGCCATCGCCAGCTTTTCGCGGCTGCCGTAGTGGGCGTCGGCAACGGTATCGACGATGGTCATCGGTCCGGGCAGCGTGAACTTCAACTTCTTGGCGGTGTGCGCCCGCGCGATCTGCGCTTCAAAGGCATGGACACGGCCCTTCAGACGGATCGGACCCACCACCTGGGGCACCATCGCGTCATAGCGGTTGTCGCGGATGCCCATCTTCACCTTGTGCTCGAAGTCGATGCCCTCGACCGCTTCGAGAAAGCCGTGCACGAAGTGCTGGCGACTCTGCTCACCGTCGGTGACGATGTCCAGACCGGCGTCTTCCTGCTCCTTGATCCAGAGCAGCGTGGCGTCGCGCTTGGCCTCGCGCAGCGCATCGCCCTGCTCGCGCCATTGCGGCCACAGTTTTTGGGTCTCGGCGAGCCAGCCGGGTTTGGGCAGGCTGCCGGCAAGGGTGGTCTTGAACATGGAAGGCGTCATTGGGGTCAGGAAAGGGTCAGGAAAGGCGCCATGTTAGCCCCATGGCAAGCCTTCACCTGCAGTCTCCGAGACCCTGAGGACGAACCTCAGGACAAACCTGAGGGCGCCCCGCAGACCCTTATCGCACGTTGAGTGCCGCCCCCAGCCTGCGCCGCCACTCCGAGACCACCTGCGGCTGGGCCGAGGCGAGATCGAAGACTGCCACCATGCGCTTGCGGCCAACGTCATCCTGGAAAGCCCGGTCACGCCGGACGATCTCGACCAGCTGCTCGAAGGCCTCGGCCCACTGCTTGTAGCCGATGTAGTACTCGGCCAGATCAAGACGCGCCTGCAGATCAGCCTCATTGGCATTGACCCGGGCGAGCTGCTCATGCGGCACCGGCGGCCGCGCGGCCTCAACCGCGGCCGCCACCTCGGCCATCATCTCGGCCACCTGCGGATCGGCCTTGGCCTGCGCCGACAGCGCATCAAGCTGCCCCATGGCCCCGGCCGGTTCGCCGCCCGCCAGGAGCAGTTGCGCATAGAGCAGGCGTGCCGAATCGTTGGCCGGATCGAGTTCAATCGCCTTTCGCGCATGGTCGGCCGCCGCCTCCTGGTCGCCGCGATCGAGCGCGGCACCGGCCTGGTCGAGCTCGACATCGGACGGATTGGGCATCAGCCGGTCAATGAACTCGCGCAGCTTGGGCTCGGGCAGCGCACCCTGGAACTGGTCGACCGGCTGGCCACCGACAAAGGCAAACACCGTCGGGATCGAGCGGATCTTGAAGTGCTGCGCAAGTTGCTGCTCCTTGTCGCTGTCGATCTTGACCAGCTTGAAGCGCCCGCCGTAGTCCGACTCGAGCTTCTCTAGCATCGGCCCCAGGGTCTTGCACGGGCCGCACCAGGGCGCCCAGAAATCGACCAGAACCGGCACCTGCATCGATGCGTCGATAACATCGGCCTGGAATGACTGGATGGTGGTGTCGATGCTCATGATGATGGCCGGCTGCGGGGAAGGACCGCCATTCTGGCATGCCCGCGCGGGCGGGCCGCCGGCCTGCGGTGAGACGAACACCCGCTCGGTGCTAGGATCGGCGCCAACCTGGAGGGCTTCCCCATGATCGTTCTCGTGTTCGGTATCGCGCTGATGCTCGGCGTGCATTCCACCCGCATCTTCGCCGACGACTGGCGCAGCACCCAGATCGCCCGCCTAGGCGAAAAGCCTTACAAGGGGATCTACTCGCTGCTGTCGCTGGTCGGCATTGTCCTGATCGTCTGGGGCTATGGCCAGACCCGGATGACGCCGGTCGATGTCTGGATGCCGCCGATCTGGACCCGCCATCTGGCAGCGCTGCTGATGCTGGTGTCCTTCGTGCTGCTGACGGCCGCCTATGTGCCGGGCACGCGCATCCGGCGCGCGGTTGGCCATCCGATGGTGCTCGGCGTGAAAACCTGGGCGCTGGCGCATCTGCTTTGCAATGGCCGGCTCGCCGACATCGTGCTGTTCGGGGCTTTCCTGATCTGGGCGGTGGTGCTCTATGCCGCCTCAAAACGGCGCGACCGCAAGGCCGGTACGGTCTACGCCGTCGGGCCGATTTCGCGCGACCTGATTGCGATTTTCGGGGGCCTGATCGGCTGGGCGGTGTTCGCCTTCTGGGCCCATGCCTGGCTTATCGGCGTACAGCCGTTTGGCTGATCAGCCGGCCATCTCGATCACGATCTTGCCGGGCGCGCTGCGCTCGGCCAGCGCGCGGATCGCCTCGATCGACTGCTCAAAGCTGAAGCGCGCGCCGATCAGGGGCTTGAAGACGCCCTCGGCGGCCAGCCGCGCGATCTCGGCCTTGATGCCGGGCGCCTCGGCCGGACGCTGGCGCATCCATTCGCCGGCCCGCACGCCGACCACCGAGTAGACCTTGATCAGCGGATGATTGACCGAGACCGTCGGAATTCGGCCGGCGGCAAAACCCACCACCAGCAGCCGCCCGCCAAAGGCGATGCACTTGGTCGACTTGTCGAAGACGTCGCCGCCCACCGGGTCATAAATGACATCGGCACCGCGCCCGCCGGTCAGTGCCTTGACCTCGGCAGCGAAGTCGCCGCGCGATGACAGCAGATGCGTGGCACCCATCGGGCGCAGCAGTTCGAGCCACTCGGGACGGGTGCCGGTGGCAATCACGGTGGCGCCAAGCTTGGCACCGAGTTGCACCGCGGCTGCCCCCATGCCGCCAGTGGCGCCATGCACCAGCAGGGTCTCACCGGGTTGCAGCGCGCCCCGCGTGACCAGCGACACATAGCCGGTCGACGCACCCACCGGCATCCCGGCAGCACTGGCGAAGTCCCAGCCCTTTGGCACCGCATCGAGCTTGGCGGCCGGCACGATATTGCGCTCGGCAAACGAGCCGGTCAGATTCGAGAAACACACCGCATCCCCCACGCGCCAGGGCTCGACACCCGCCCCCACCGCCTCGATCACGCCCGCGCCTTCCATGCCCACCACGTAAGGCAGATCGGGCTTGTGCTGGTAGCCGCCACGGGTCATCAGCAGGTCAGGGAAATTGAGCGCCGCCGCGCGCATCCTGACTGCGACCTCGCCCGGCCCCGGCGCGCGCGCATCGAGTTCGACGAAATGCAGCCCCGACAGGTCGCTGCTCAAGGCATCGCAACGCAGCGCGCGGTAAGTGGATGGTGTCGTGGTGTTCATGGGCGTCTCCTCCCCTCTCGTTTTTTTGGACAGTGCTGCGTCAGCCGAAGATCGCGGTGGTCTGATGGCTGACCGCCACCGCGCGTCCCTGCTGATCCCACATGTGTGCGGTCTGACTCTGATAACCATCGGCCGCATGACGCGACTCGGTATGCACCATCAGCCATTGCGCCGGATCGAATTCACGCGGATCGCGCAAAAACTCCAGCAGCCACGTCAGCGAAGCACTCGGCGCAGGACGAGTCAGCATCGAGATCACCGGCGAGGCGGTCAGATCAGCCAGAGCGATCAGATTGGCCTCGCGGGCAGTGGCGCAGCCCAGCCCCGTCGGTGCCGCAGCGCCGTCATCGGGCGCGGCCTCGCGAAGCATCGCCCACTGCCGAGCCGGGCGCGTGGGCGTGCCGCTGTAGGGCATCGGGCCGCCGGCCCAGCGCTGTCGATAGTGGCGCAGAAAATCCGGCATGCGCTTGTCGATGAAGGGTCCGTCGCGCAGGTCGGCATAGGGCCGCACGTCGGCGGGCATCGGCAAATCAAGCCGGGCCTGCGATTCGCGGCTGGCACCGAAGAGGCCGACCAGCAGGCCGGCCATCCGATCGCCGCTCCTGAGCTCGCACTGCACATGCGTGATCGCCCGACCGCGCCGCACGACGCTCGCCCGCGCGGTGGCAGGCCCTTCGTCGAGTGCGGCAATGAAGGTCATCTGAATGGCTCGCAGCGGCAGTTCGTCACCGGCTGCCGCCCGCATGGCAACGGTCGCAATCGCACCCTGGATGCCGCCGAATGCGGCCTTGCCCTGCAACCAGTCGGTGGTGATGTCAGCCTCGAACACCGCGCTGTCGGGCGCTCGCGAAACAGGGCGGGAAACAATGGCGGAGAACGATTGCATAAGCTCAGGCGCGACGCGCAGGGGACCGATCGGTGCCCGAGAATGCCACAATCGTGCCACGCGCCCTGGCGGCGCAACCCGAAACCAGCCCCTTCAATCACCTGAACCCGGAGACCGATTCCATGCGCCTCGAGACCCTCGCCGTTCACGCCGGCTACAGCGCCGACCCGACCACCAGGGCAGGAAACTGAACATGGCCAAGCGCAAGTCAACCGAACGCATGAGCCGCCAGGACTACGAATCGGCCTTGCAGCCGCTCGAGCTCGAACTGAATCGCGTCGCGCGCTGGGTGCAGAGCAAACAGCGGCGCGTGCTGATCATCTTCGAGGGGCGCGATACAGCCGGCAAGGGCGGCGTGATCAGCACGATCGCGCAACCGCTCAATCCGCGCCAGTGCCATGTGGTCGCGCTGCCCAAGCCCGACGAGATCGAGCGCACGCAGTGGTACTTCCAGCGCTATGTGCAATATCTGCCGGCGGCCGGCCAGATCATGCTGTTCGATCGCAGCTGGTATAACCGCGCCGGCGTCGAGAAGGTGATGGGCTATTGCAGCGACGCCGAATACAAGGCCTTTCTGAAGCAGGCGCCGGCCTTCGAAAAACTCCTGGTTGATGATGGCATCGTGCTGCTCAAGTACTGGCTGACCATCGATCAGGCCCAGCAGGAAGAGCGGCTTCGGGAGCGGCTGGACGACCCGCTCAAGCACTGGAAGCTCTCGCCGGTCGATCTGCAGGCACGCCTGAAATATCGTGAATATGGCCGTGCGCGCGATGCCATGCTCAAGGCCACCCACACCCGGCATGCCCCCTGGACGCTGGTTGACTTCAACGATCAGCGGCGCGGCCGGCTCACGCTCATCCGCCATCTGCTCGACAAGGTGCCCGAACTCGAGGTGGTCGACCAGCCGATCGACTACCAGCCCCTGCCGGGTCCGCTGGCCAAAGAATCCTTCAAGGGCCCGCTCAAGCCAATTCCAAGCATCTGACCGCGTTCAGACAAACAGACCAAGGTTTTTCTGCGAGTAGTTGCCGATGCTGGGCACGACCAGCGGCAGATTGGTGTCCGACACACCAAACCAGGTGGCGAGCGTGGCGGCCAGCTGATCGACTGAGGTGGACGGCAGCAGCCGACCCTGTCCGACGTCGTCCGGGCCGTTGTTGGCCAGTACCGGTGGCGTGCCATAGAGCGTTCGCCCCTTCACCGCGCCACCCATCACGAAGTGATGGCTGCCCCAACCATGGTCGGAGCCGTCGCCGTTGGAGATCGCGGTGCGACCAAAATCAGAAGCGGTGAAGGTGGTGACCTGATTCTGCACGCCGAGCTCGACGGTGGCGGCATAGAACTGCGTCATCGCGTCGTTCACCTGCTGCAGCAGCAAGGGGTGCTTTTGCGGCAGGAAGTCGTGCAGATCGAATCCGCCCAGGCTCACAAAAAAGACCTGGCGCCTTGCGCCCAGCCCGCTGCGCGCCTTGATGGTCCGGGCAACCATCTTGAGCTGATCGGCAAGCGTATTGGCGATCACCTTGCCGGTCGCATCGACCGATCCGAAGGAGGTTGTTAGCGGCGCGCCGAGCGCCACACGCATGGTTTCTTCGGCGTCGACCGATCGGGCCACCACCCGGGTGTATTCCGTCTCGAGCAGGTTGGCGCCACCAGAGCCGGTGACCAGCGCTTTGAGCGCGGTGGCCGCCGCCGCCGAGTTGTAGAGCTTGGGACTGGGAAGGTTCGATCGCGGAATATTGTTGACCGCCACCGCACCGTTGGCGCTGACTTGATATTGCACCGTCGAATTACCCGCCAGAAAGACGGCATTGCCGGTCACGCTGATGCAGGTGAAGGTCGACTTGCCATTGCCCGAGGCGAACAGGTCGGCCATGCTGCCGCCCCATCCGACCGTGCCGCCCTCGGGTCGCGACGACTGCCAGAACGATTGCTGATCGTTGTGCGAAAAGAGCTTTGGCGGCAGCGCCACCGATTTGGCGATGTATTGCGCCTTGGTGGTCGGGCGCACCAAGGTTCCGATGTTGAGCATCACCGCGAGCTGCCCGCCATTGAACAGATCAGCGAGCGACTTGAGTGCCAGCGCCGAGGTCGAGGGCGAGGTGGTGAGCTGTGGCGCAAGCGCGTATTGACGACCATTCGGCGCGTTGAGCGACCTCAGGCCGACCAGCGAGGCCTGTGGTGTGGCAATCGTTGAACGGATCGCGGCATAGTCGGCATAGCCGCCGGCATCGAATGGGATGACCGTGTTGGCAAAGTCGTTGCCACCGTGCAGAAAGACGCACACCAGCGCCTTGTAGTCGGTGGCGCTTTGCGCGGCGGCTTCTGACATGGCCGCCAGATTGAGCGCCCAGGGTGCGGCCGCACCGGCAACCGACAGACCGGTTGTGCGGCGAATGAATTCGCGGCGTGTCGCGGAAGTTTTCATTGTCTCAGGCCTAACGAAGAACGAGGGACTCGGGGCTCGCCAGGGTCAGCATGACTGCCGCCTTCACGCGATCGAGCAGATTGGTCGAGGTCGCGATCGGCATCTGGGCGAGCGCGCTGCGAATCAGCGTGCGGCTGGCCAGACTCAAGCGGTTGGCAGCCAGGATCAGCTCGACTTCACCGGCCAGCGCATTGGCATCATTGGCCATCGCCTGCAGCGCCGAATAATCGACCACCAGGTCGGTGCCGGTTGCGCCGGCCAGATTACCCACCGCCGACTGCATGAAATTCAGATAGCCGGCCACGCTGGTCTCGGTCGTGATCTGCAGTTCGGGGGCAACCAGCGATGCTGCCGCCAGCGCAGTGTTGGGGGGCACATAGCCCGGGCGATAAAAATTGAAGACGCTCGCACTGCGTCCCGGGCTTTGACCCAGCCGCGTGGCCGGATCCGACAGGTTGCCGAGCTTCCAGGCACCCGAGGGCGAAGTCACCCCGAAGGCACGCGCCCACGACGTAAAGCGCAGCACCGGCTCGACCAGCTTGCCGGCTTGCGGCGCGGTTTGAACCGCGCGCGCCTCAACATCGGTGAGCACCGCGCGGATCAGCGCCTTCATGTCGCCACGCACCCCAGCGCCATTGCTGGCAAAGACGGCGGCCACCCGGCCGACATACGCCGGCGACGGATTGCTGGTGACCAGTCGCTGGATCAGCTGGCGGCCAATGAAAGGCCCGGTATTGGGATGAGCAAAGAGCGCGTCGAGCACCAGTTTCAGTGCACCCGGGCCGTCATTGCCAGCCGGCGCGTTCACCGTCAGAAACGACGACGCGCCGGTCTCGTGGCGCGCCGGAAAGCAGAACATCGGAGCGATGTACTGCTCGAGCCCGCCGTCATAACCGGGCGCATATTCCCAGCCGGTCAACAGGCGTGCCACGCCGGAGACGTCTTCCTGGTCGTAGCTGTCTTGCGGCTGTCCGCCAACCAGCCTTGGCGTGCCGTCCGGGTTGAGTTCGGTCAGCCCGATGGTAAAGAGCTGCATCAGCTCGCGGGCGAAGTTCTCGTCAGGCACTCGGCCACTGCTGTCGGCCTTGCGATTGCCGCGCATGTTCAGGAAATCGCCCATCGCGGGCGTGAGCGCCACCTGCTCGAGCAGGGTACGGAAATTGCCGAAGGCATTGGCGCCCATGACATCCAGATAATTGCCGACCGAAAACGGCGTCCAGGCCGAGTTCACGCCATTGATCCCAACCACCAGGATCTGCGACAGCGCAAAGACCACACGCTGGCGCAACTGGTCGGGATTCGACAGAAACGCTCGCCAGACGGTGTAGTCGAAGGCGGTCGAATTGTTGATCAGCGAAGCGTTGTCATACCCCTTCGATTTCAGCCACTGCACATGACTCGTGCCAAGCGGCATCGCAAACTGTTCGTCAAGCCAGGCGTTGACACCCATCTGCTGGGTGCGGCTGATTTCGGCCCGACTGGCACCGAAGGTGGTCTGCGCCAGAAATCGCGCGGCAGCGGGAAGGTCGATCGGTGCCTCGACCACGGTCGAGCCGTTGCCGGCATCGGTCGAGGTGCTTGGAGGTGAATCCGGGGCCGTCGATGCGGGAGACTGGGCCGAATTACCGGTGACCGAACTCTGGCTGCTGGTCGTTGTCGCCGCGGACGGCAGCGTCGAAGGCTCGCTTTCCGCCCCGCCACAGGCCGCAAGCACCGCCGAAGCCGAGGCGAGCAGCGTCGCGCTAGCCGCATGACTTGCCGGAACGCTGGGGTCTGCATCGTCTTGCGACGCATCAAGCTTGGGATCAAGCTCATGAACGAGCGCAGTCATGTTTGTGCCTTGTAGTGACCGACGGGAATAAAGAGGCCGTTTCGTGGACGCAAATTGCCGGTCTGCGGCCAAATGCGTACGGCGAAGGTCGACAGGCGGTCAGGAATCACCGACCGGCGGTCAGCGGTCGCACTGCGATGTCGCGCAACAACAAACCCTGAACATCACCGCTTTGCGGCGAGAAACCCGGCCACGGCCTATCATTGCCGGCAGGCGGCATTGCGCCGCAGTTCACCGATTCGGCACCCCACAACCCTGAATGCGCCCCGAGATGCTCAAGTTCTACTACAACACCGCCCCGAACCCGATGAAGGTCGCCCTGCTCCTCGAAGAGCTCGGCCTGCCTTATGAGGCCATCCCGGTCGATACCCGCAAAGGCGAGCAGCACACCGATGCCTACCGCGCGATCAATGCCAACGCCAAGGTGCCGTCGATCGTCGATGGCGACACCGTGGTGTTCGACAGCAATGCGATCCTGCTTTTTCTCGCTGATCGCGCCGGCCGTTTCGTCCCGACCGATCTGTCGTCGTCAGCCCGCGGCGAAATGATGTCCTGGCTGATGTTCGTGGCCAGCGGCATCGGCCCGTATTCAGGGCAGGCGGTGCACTTTCGGCACTTCGCACCCGAGCCGAAACACTACGCACTGAACCGCTACGATTTTGAAGCCCACCGTCACTGGCAGATTCTGGACGAGCGCCTGGGCAAGCAGGCCTACCTTTGCGGGCGCGACTACGGCATCGTCGACATGGCCTTCTGGGGCTGGGCACGCATGGTGCCTTTCGTGCTGGGCATCGACGACGCCTGGACTCGCTATCCGAACATCAAGCGACTGCTCGATGAGATCAACGCGCGGCCGGCGGCAGCCCGCGTCGAAGCGCTTCGCACCCGCCACGCCTTCAAGGCCGAGGTCGATGCCGATGCCCGACGCAACCTGTTTCCGCAAAACCAGCGGCTCGAACAGCCTGTCTGATCGCAGCCTGACCAGACCTGATTCAAAAACCACCCGACACGAGACACGCCGACATGATCCCGATTTCCATCCTCGACCTGGTGCCGGTCCGACTCGGCGACACGCCCACCGATGCCCTGCGCAATGCGCTCGATCTCATCCGGCATGCCGAGGACTGGGGCTATCGCCGCTACTGGGTCGCCGAGCATCACAACATGGTCGGCGTCGCCAGCTCGGCCACTTCGGTGGTGATCGGCCATCTGGCCGGCGGCACTAAAACGATTCGCGTGGGCTCGGGCGGCATCATGCTGCCCAATCACTCGCCGCTGGTCATCGCCGAACAGTTCGGCACCCTCGAGTCGCTCTACCCGGGTCGTATCGACCTCGGCCTGGGCCGCGCCCCCGGCACCGATCAGGTCACGATGCGCGCGCTGCGGGTTCATCCCCAGGCGGCCGAGCATTTCCCTGACGACATCCAGGCACTGCGCATGCTCTTCGGTCCGGTCCAGGAAGGCCAGCAGATCCGCGCGGTGCCGGGCGCCGGTCTGAACGTGCCGCTGTGGATTCTCGGCTCGAGCACCTATGGCGCGCAGGTCGCCGCGCACTTCGGGCTGCCCTACGCCTTTGCCTCGCACTTCGCCCCGACCGACCTCGATGCCGCCATCCAGACCTACCGGCAGCTTTTCAAGCCGTCCGCGCAGCTCGCCGTCCCCTATGTCATGCCCTGCATCAATGTGATCTGCGCCGACACCGATGCGCAGGCCAAGCGGCTCTTTACCAGCCTGCAGATGCGCTTTGCCGACATGGCCCGCGGTCGTCGAGGCCTGATGGCACCGGCGATCGACGATATCGAGACCTACTGGTCGCCCGCCGAAAAGGCCCAGGCGATGCGCATGCTCGAATGCGCCTTCGTCGGCTCGCCCGACACCGTGCACCGCCTGCTCACCGGCTTCATCGCCCGCACCGGCGCAAGCGAGCTGATGGTGAGCGGCACGGTCTTCGATCACTCGGCGCGGCTGCGCTCCTATGAGCTGCTCGCCGATATCGGTCGAGCCCTCGAACCGAGGCGCGACACCGCCACCGAAGCCCAGCCGGCCCTCGCGGTCTGAGCCAGGCGATCAGAGACCCCAGGCAAACGTTCTGAAAGAGACGCCCCCATGGATACCCCCGCACTCAAAGCCTTGCTCGAACGCATGACCCGTGCAGCCGAAGCCGGCGACGGCACCGCCTTTGCGGCCTGCTTCACACCCGATGCGATCTACTACGACTATATCTACGGCCCGCACACCGGCCGCGAATCGATCTCGCACATGCTCACCGAGCTCTTCTTGCGAGATGCCGGGCCCGACTACCGCTGGGAGATGTTCGATGCGATCTGCGAGGGCAACAACGGCTATGCCTGGTCGCTGTCGAGCTTTTCATCAACCGTGCCCGAGTTTGCCGGCCGCCGCGTGACCATCGACGGCATGAGCCGCTTCACCCTGCGCGACGGCCTGATCGCCGAATACCGCGAGTCGGTCAATGGCTGCGTGGCGATGTCGCAGCTTGGCGTGGGCGCCGAGCGCATGGCCAAAGTGGCCCGCAAGTGGTCGGATCGGCTGCTCGCCACACCCGAATCGGTCGCCTTCAACGCGCGTGCGAAAGGCAGTCGCGTCAGCTGACCGAAGCCGAGTCAGCTGCCTTGACCCGGATCAGGCAGCCTGCCTGATCCGCCCGATACGGCCGGCCACTGCCCGCACCTTACCCGGCGCGGCCATCCAGATCCCGACAATCGTCATCAGACTCACCCCGATCGAGATCCACCAGGCAATCGCATAGCTGCCGGTGGCGTCATACACCATGCCGGCCATCCAGGGTCCGATCGCCCCGCCACTGATCGCCGCGAACATCAGCGTGCCAAAAATGCTGCCGTAGTGCGGCCCTTCGAAGATCTCGGCCGCGACCGCCCCGAGCACCGAGGTCACGCCATAGCCGAGCGCACCCTGGGCAATCACCATCACCCACAACAGCACCGGACTCGGATTGGACTCGAGCGCGAGCAGGGCGAGATAGGTCAGCACGAAACCGATGCCGCCGATGCTCCAGACGATCTCGCGACCGACCCGATCCGACAGCTGCCCGAGGGCAATCTGCCCCGGCACGCCGGCCAGGCTCACTGCACCCAGCGCGAGTGCGGCGTCAACGGCGGTAAAACCGGTCTCGATCAGGTATTTGGTCTGATGAACCTGCACCGCGTACCACATGAAAAGCGCGCAGAAAAAGGCAAGTGCCAGCCACCAGAAGCGCGCGGTGCGCATCGCGCGGGCCAGGGTCCATTCGATCGCAGTCCAGGCCGGATCGACAATGTTGCTCGCACGCGCGGCACCGGCCGACCCACCCACCGAGCGCTCGTCGCCATCGGCGAGCAGCCCGAGATTCTCGGGACGCCGTCGCAGCAGGAACACCAGTGGCGTGAGCAGCAGCGCCGCGAAGATGCCCAGCGACAGGCAGGCTGCACGCCAGCCCGACTGCTCGATCACACGCTGCAACATCGGCAAAAGCACGATCGAGCCGACACCGACGCCGGCAAAGGCGATGCTCAGTGCCAGACCGCGTCGGCGTACGAACCATGCCGACAGAAAGAGCGCCTGACACGAATAGCCCAGGCACACGCTGCCTGCCGCCACCAGCACACCAAGCGTCGCGTAGAAATGCCAGGGCTCTCGGGCCAGCGTGGCCAGCAGCAAACCGGCTGCCGTCGCGACAACGCCGATCAGCGAGACGATCATCGGTCCGCGTGAGTCCATCATCCGGCCAAGCACCGGGCTCAGGAAGGCCGAGACCATGAAGCCGAAGGAGAAGGCACCGGCGGTGATCGCACGGTCCCAGCCGAATTCCTGAAGAATCGGCGGAAACAGCAATGAAAACGCGGTTCGGGCATTGACCCCCACGCCCATGGTCACGAACACCACCGCGACCACGATCCAACCGTAGAAAAAGGGCAGACGCCGCGCGAATTGGGCAAGCAAGAGGGTCTCCTGATGGCGGCTCGACACTTTCGGACGAGCACTTGAGCTTATCTGATTTGTGTTCGGGCCCGGGCTTGCCTAAGCTTGCCGGCTTTCGTAGGAGTCTGCTCATGCCGATCGAACATCTTGATGTCCTGGTGGTGGGTGCCGGGATTTCCGGCATCAGCGCGGGATACCACCTGCAAAAGCTGTGCCCCGACAAGTCCTGGGCGATCCTCGAGGCCCGCGCCGACATCGGCGGCACCTGGGACCTCTTTCGCTATCCCGGCATCCGCTCCGACTCCGACATGTATACCTTCGGATTCGGCTTCAAGCCCTGGACCGCCGCCCGTGCGATCAGTGATGCCGAAACCATCCGCACCTATCTGCACGCAACCGTGCGCGAGTTCGGCATCGATCGGCATATCCGCTTCGGCCACCGCATCCGCCGCGCGAGCTGGTCCTCGTACGACGGCACCTGGACAGTCGACATCGATCGTGAGGGCGCTGAGTCCCTGCAGCTGAAATGCAAGTTCCTGTTCATGTGTACCGGCTACTACAACTACGAGCACGGCTATACGCCGCATTTTCCGGGCGTCGAGAAGTTCAAGGGCCGCATCGTGCATCCCCAGCAGTGGACCGATGACATCGACTGGGCCGGTAAACGGGTGGTCGTGATCGGCAGCGGCGCCACCGCGGTGACCCTGGTGCCCTCGATGGCGAAGGACGCCGCGCAGGTGACCATGCTGCAGCGATCGCCGAGCTATGTGGTGTCGCGCCCGGCCGAAGATGCGCTCGCCAGCCGGCTCGCGAGCTTTCTTCCCCAAAAGCTGGTCCATTCGCTGGTGCGCCTGAAAAACGTCGCCTTCGGTGCCTGGTTTTTCAGCATCTGCCGCAGGCAGCCTGAAAAGGCGAAGGCCGGCCTGCTGTCTCTGGTGCGCAAGCAGCTGCCGCCCGATTTCGACGTGGCCAAGCACTTCACACCGAAATACAACCCGTGGGAGCAGCGCCTTTGCCTGGTGCCCGACGGCGACCTCTTCAAGGCGATCCGCTCGGGCAAGGCCTCGGTGGTCACCGACCATATCGATGTCTTCAACGAGACCGGCATCCTGCTCAAATCGGGCCAGCAGCTCGATGCCGATCTGGTGGTCACCGCCACCGGCCTCGACCTGAAGTTCATCGCAGGGCTTGAGGTGATCGTCGACGACCGACCGGTCGATGTGACCCGCTCACTGCCCTACAAGGGCATCATGCTAAGCAACGTGCCCAATCTCGCAACCGTCTTCGGCTACACCAACGCCTCCTGGACGCTGCGTGCCGATCTGGTCTGCGAATATGTTTGTCGCATGATCAATCACCTCGACGAGGTCAAGGCGAACTGGGTTACGCCGCGGGTTCGCGACACCGACATCACGCCGACGCCCTGGGTCGATTTCTCATCGGGCTATTTCCAGCGCGGTCTGAACAAGTTCCCCCATCAGGGCTCCAAAGCGCCCTGGAAAACCGAGCAGAACTATCCGCGCGAAATCATGACGCTGCGATTTGGCGGCATGGCCGACACCAATCTCGAATTCGGTCGCGCGCAGACATCGGCACGAGGCAGCAAGGACGCGCTCGCGCCGACCGCCTGAACAGGATGCGCTGCAGGCGCTCAGCCGCGCTGCGGCTCGAGCGTCGTGCTCCACAGCGATGCGCCATTGATCTCGCGCAGATGAACCGTCATCGCCGCGGTCTTGCCATCGATCTCGACCTCACCGAAATACTGGCCACCAGCCATCGGTGACTCATTGGCGATACCCGCCCTGGGGGCTTTGACGAATTTCACCTCGGGGCCGAAGGTCCGGTCGAGTTCATTAGGACCGAAACTGCCCGAATGCAGCGGCCCGCCGACGAATTCCCAGAAGGGATCGAAGTCCTGGAAGCTGGCGCGATTCGGATGGTAGTGATGGGCGGCGGCGTAATGCACGTCGGCCGTCAACCACACGGTGTTGCGAATATGCCGGCGCTTGATGAACGACAGCAGCCCGGCAATCTCGAGCTCGCGGCCGCGGGGCGCGCCGTCGTCGCCATTGGCCACCGCCTCCCAGCGGGCACGGCCCTGCGCATCCTTGCCGTCACCCACTTGCAGGCCGATCGGCATGTCGCTTGCAATCACCTTCCAGACCGCGCGGCTGCTGCTCAGACCCTCACGCAGCCAGGCGAGCTGCACCTCACCGAGGTAGGTCGACTCCGCGTCGATGCCGGTCTGCAGGTTGGCAGTGTTCGGGCCGCGATAGCTGCGCATGTCGATCACGAAGACCTCGAGCAGCGGGCCATACGAGAGCTTGCGATAGACCCGGGCTTCTTCGTCCTGGGCGTGCCAGCGCATCGGCGCGTTCTCCAGAAACGCCCGCGTCGCCCGCTCGGTCAGCAGCGGCACGCTCTTTTCGGTATAGCGTTTGTCGCCCGAGAGGTCTTTCGAGGGCGACCAGTTGTTGGTGACCTCATGGTCGTCCCATTGCCAGATCTGCATCACTTCGCTGTTGAAGCGGCGCACATTCGTATCGAGCTGGTTGTAGCGATAGTTGCCGCGGAACTCCTTGAGGGTCTCGGCCACCTTGCTCTTTTCTTCGGTCAGGACATCGTTGCGCCACAGGCTGCCGTCGGGAAGCGTCACCTCGGACTGCATCGGGCCGTCGGCATAGATGGTGTCGCCCGAATGAATGAAGAAATCCGGGTTGCGCCGGCGCATGGCCTCATAGATGCGCATGCCGCCAAAGGCGGTGTTGATGCCCCAGCCCTGACCGGCGGTGTCGCCCGACCACAGGAAGCGGATATCACTGGCGCGCTTGGGTGCGGTGCGAAAGTGCCCGGACATCGGCTCGGAGAGCGTGCCCGCGACGATGTCTTCGAACTGCACGCGATAGAAGATGTCCTGGCCTGCCGGCAGACCGGTGAGATCGACCCGCGCACTGAAGTCGCTCAGATCGGTGGCATAGGGGCCGCGCACGCGCTTCGCATCGGCAAAGCTCGAGGTGCTCGACCAATCGATCCACATGCGTGCCGGCCGGTCGGTACGCGCCCAGACCATGCCGCGATCGCTTTGCACATCGCCGCTTTGAATGCCCGACGGAAAGCCGGGCCTTGCCCGATCGAGGGTCACGACTGCCGGGGCCTGGGCCCGGGCGAGGATCGAGGACAGGCCGCCGCCCAGCGCGGCAGACGCGACAATCAGCTGGCGACGGGGACGGGCGATTCGGGTCATGGCAGCGCGGGCTAAGTAGCAGAGTGGGCAGTATCGCCGAGCCAGATTTCACGGTGCAGACCAGCGGCCATTTCGGGCATCAGCCGGGTGGTTCGCCGCCGGCGGCGGCGACCGGTATGCTTGGCAACAGTCATTCCAATACACATCCTGAGCCGAGACACCCCATGAAAATGCCCCTTGAAGACGTTGTCGTCCTTGACCTGTCGCATGCCCTTGCCGGCCCGCACTGCTCGACCATGCTGGCCGATTACGGCGCAACCGTCTTCAAGCTCGAGTCGCCCGACGGCGGCGACATCTCGCGCGCCTGGGGCGCGGCGGCAGGCGGCGGCGGTGCCGAGTCGGCCTATTTCGTCTCGCTTCATCGCAACAAGCGCGGACTGTCGATCAACCTCAAGAGCCCGGAAGGCAAGGAGCTCTTCCTCAAGGTGATCGAGAAGGCCGACGTCATGATCGAGAACTTCCGCCCGGGCGCACTCGAAAAACTCGGCCTGGGTTATGCGGCGGTCAGTGCCCGCAACCCCGGCATCATCTATGCCTCGATTTCGGGTTTCGGCCAGGACGGCCCCTATCGCGAGCGGGCCGCAATGGACCTGATCCTGCAGGCCGAAAGCGGCATGATCAGCATCACCGGCGAAGAAGGCGGCAGCGGCGTGCGCTGCGGCACCTCGATCGCCGACATGACCGCCGGCATGTACGCCGCCTTCGGGATCATGCTGGCGCTGCGGGTCAAGGACAAGACCGGTCAGGGCCAGCGCATCGACATGTCGATGATGGAAGGCCAGCTCGGGCTGCTCAACACCATGATCGCCTCCTATGGCGTCGAGCGCGAAATGCCGGCACCGATGGGCACCGCCTACAAGGCGCTGCTGCCCTACCAGACCCTGCGCACCAAAACCGGCGATCTCGCGATCGCGGTCGGCAGCGAAAAACTCTGGAAGGTCTTCTGCCCGGCCATTGATCGCCCCGACCTGCTCACCGACGAGCGCTTTGTCGGCAACCGGCTGCGCGTGACCAACCGCACCGCACTGATCGACATCGTCCAGACCGCCCTGCTCACCAGAACCTATGAAGAATGGGAGCAGATCTTCCTGAAGGCCGGGATTCCGGTGGGCGCGGTCAACAACATCGGCCAGGTGGTCGACCATCCGCAGGTGGCCGCACGCGAGTCGCTGATCACCATGGATCATCCGCGCTCGGGCAAGGTCCTGATGGCCAATGTGCCGGTGCGCCTGAGCAAGACCCCGGGCTCGGTGCGCACACCGGCGCCGGCGCTTGGCGAGCACACCGGCGAAATTTTGCAGGAGCTGCTCGGATTGTCGGGTGCCGAAGTGGCCCGACTGGCGGCGGCCGGCGTCGTCGTGACGGCTTAGGTCGAAGGCCGCAGCACGATCGCGGCCGCGGCAGTAATCAGCACCAGCCCGGCGATGTCGCTCGCGGTGGGCCGCTCGCCGAGCAGCAGCATCGCGCCGGTCACGCCCACCACCGGTACCAGCAGTGTTCCCAATGCCGCGACCCCGCCCGGCAATCGGGCCACCACGTCGAACCACACCAGATAGCCGAGCGCCATCGCAAACAGCACGTGAAAGCCGAGTGCGATCCAGAACCAGTGCTCGGGCCAGACAGGGGCGCCGGTCGGGGATCCGCCGCCCGAGCCGACTGACACCGCCCAGCCCGCCAGCGTGACCGCAGCCCCGATCGCAAGCTGCCACGCGGTGGCGGGCAATGGCGCCACCGTCAGCGGAAAGCGCTTGAGAAATACGGTACCGCCAGCCCAGCTCAGGCTCGCGCCCAGCGCGAAAAGAATGCCGCCAAGCGATGCACCGGCTGCCTGCAGCGGCATCGCGAGCAATCCCAAACCGAGGACCGCGAGCGCCACCGACAAGCAGCGACGCGCATCCGGCCGCTCGCCCGCGACCGCCCAGGCCAGCAGCACGACCCAGACCGGCATCGAATAGGTCACGATGGTTGCCCGCGCGGTCGAGCCCGACAGCTGCGCAAACGCGGTGCAGACATTGAAGCCGACGATCGAGAGCAAGGCCGACACGACCAGTCGCCAGCGCATGCCGGCGGGCACCTGCAAAGACTGGCCGCGGATGCGCGACAGTGCAAAGAGCAGCAGCGCGCCGGCGCCAAGCCCCACCGCGCGCACCTGCCAGGGCGACCACCAGGCAAGCAGCACCCGCACCGACGGCCAGTTAAGGCCCCATAAAACAGCCAGCAGCGGCACCGCCAGCACACTCACGCCAAGGGTCGTCCCTGCGCCCGATGTGCCAACAGTCACCGCCGGTGTTTTTGATCCGCTTGGCATGAGGTGCGCCTTGGTCGGTCGACCGACGAGTCTATCCGGCAAGTCGATGACCTGCCTGATGCGCAGGATCGATCAGCATGCCTGCGGTATCCTCTCATCAAACTCAGGAGGAGCTCATGGCAGCCATCAACGCAGTCACCGATCTGTCGACGGTCGGCAAGGTCTCGGTCATCACACTCAATTCGCCCCCAGTCAATGCCCTGTCGGCCGATGTGCGCGACGGTCTGGCCGGTGCGTTCAAGCAGGCGGGTGACGATCCTGCCACCAACGCCATCGTACTGATCTGCGACGGGCGCACCTTCATCGCCGGCGCCGACATCTCCGAGTTCGGCAAGCCGCCGCGGGGCGCGAGCCTCTTCGAAGTGCAGACCGCCATCGAAAACTCACCCAAGCCGGTGATCGGCGCCATCCATGGCACCGCGCTCGGCGGCGGTCTCGAAGTGGCCTTGTGCTGCCACTATCGCGTGGCCGTGCCCTCGGCCAAATGCGGCCTGCCCGAAGTGCACCTCGGCCTGCTGCCAGGCGCTGGCGGCACGCAGCGGCTGCCTCGCATCGTCGGCGTCGAAAAGGCGCTCGAGATGGTCACCAGCGGCCAGCATGTCCCGGGCAAGCAGTGCCTGGCCATGGGCCTGGTCGATGAGCTTGCCGAAGAAGGCAAGCTGCGCGAAGCCGCCATCGCCTTCGCCGAAAAAGTGGTTGCCGAGAAGCGGCCGCTGCGCAAAGTGCGCGACTCCAACGAGAAGGTCGAGGCCGCCCGCGGCAATACCGAACTCTTCGCCAGCTTTCGCAAGGCCAATGCCCGCAAGTTCCGCGGCTTCATGGCGCCCGAGAGCAACATCAAGTGCATCGAGGCGGCGGTCAATCTGCCCTTCGATGAGGGCATGAAAGAAGAGCGGCGCCTCTTTACCGAACTGGTCACCGGCTCGCAGTCGGCCGCGCAGCGCTATTCATTTTTTGCCGAGCGTGAAGTCTGGAAAATTCCGGATGTGCCGGCCGACACGCCGCAGATCCCGGTCAAGACGGTTGGCATCATCGGCGCCGGCACCATGGGCGGCGGCATCGCCATGAACTTCGTGAACGTCGGCTTTCCGGTGATCATTGTCGAGACCACACAAGAGGCGCTCGATCGCGGCATGAAAGTGGTGCGCGCCAACTACGAGCGCAGCGCCAAGAACGGCCGCTTCACGATGGAACAGGTCGAGCAGCGCATGGCGCTGATCACCCCGACCACCCGCCTTGAAGACATCGCCAACGTCGACCTGGTGATCGAGGCAGTGTTCGAGCGCATGGAAGTGAAAAAAGAAATTTTCACAAAGCTCGATGCCTTCATGAAGCAGGGCGCCATCCTTGGCACCAACACCTCGGCACTCGACATCAACGAGATCGCCTCGGTGACCAAGCGCCCGCAGGACGTGATCGGTCTGCACTTTTTCTCGCCGGCCAATGTGATGCGCCTGCTCGAAGTGGTCCGCGCCGAGCACAGCTCCAAGGCAGTGATTGCCACCTCGATGGCGATCGCCAAGAAGATCGGCAAGATTGCTGCGCTCGTTGGCGTGTGCCCGGGGTTTGTGGGCAACCGTATCCTGGCGGCGCGCCGCCGGGCCGCCGAGCAGCTGATGATGCAGGGCACGATGCCCTGGGACATCGACCGCGTGCTCTACGACTTCGGCTTTCCGATGGGCGTCTATGCGATGTCCGACCTGGCCGGCCTGGACCTTGGTTGGGTGAAGGCCGAATCGAAGGGCCTGACCCTGCGCGACCGGCTGTGCGAACTCGATCGCCGCGGCCAGAAGACCGGCAAGGGCTATTACGACTACGACGAGAACCGCAACCCCACGCCGTCGCCGGTCACCGAAGGCATCATCAAGGAGTTCATCGCCAAGTCGGGCAACACGCCGCGCGTGGCACCCGATGAGGAGATCCTCGAGCGCTGCCTGCTGCCGATGATCAACGAAGGCGCCAAGATTCTTGCCGAGGGCAAGGCAATCCGCGCTTCTGATATCGACATCATCTATCAGGCCGGCTACGGCTTTCCGGTCTATCGCGGCGGCCCGATGTTCTATGCCGACCAGATGGGCCTGGCCAAAGTGGTCGAGCGCATGAAGCACTATGCTGCGCAGGGTGCCGACTTCGTGCCGGCACCGCTGCTGGCCGAGCTGGCGGCTGGCGGCAAGCGCTTCCAGGACTGGCGCGCCTGATTACCCGGCGACCTGAAGCATGCTGTTTCTGGTCGTCAGCCATCCTCGTCCCGAACGCCCCTCGACGGTTGCCTCACACCGCCAGGCGTTCTGGGACTGGATCGGACCCAAGCTCGCCTCGGGCGAGGCGCTGTCGGCCTATCCCCGGGTCGGACGCGGCGTTGCAGTCACCTTCGATCTGGCCTCCAACGAAGCCCTGCATGCCGCCCTCACCGAATGGTCGGAGATGATCCCGGCCACCTTCGACGTTTTCCCCCTGATCGATACCGATGCGGCCAGACGCTCGCTGGCTCAGGCCGCAAGCGGCCATCTCAACAGCACCCCTGCATCCCAGGAGAAATCGCCATGATGCGGCTTCGTCAAATTGCGCTGGTGGCCTCCCGGCTCGCACCGGTGGTCGACGACATCACCCATGTCCTCGGCATCGAGGTCTGCTTCAATGATCCTGCAGTCGCCAAGTACGGCCTCGAAAATGCGGTGATGCCGATCGGCGACACCTTCCTTGAGGTGGTCGTGCCGGTGCAGGAAGGCACCACTGCCGGTCGCCTGCTCGAAAAGCGCGGTGGCGACGGCGGCTATATGGTGATCCTGCAGGTCGACGACATCATGGCCGCGCGGGCCCGCCCTGCCAGCCTCGGCGTGCGGGTGGTGGCGCAATACGACCGCGAAGACGGTGTTTACATGACGCATCTGCATCCGCGCGACGTGGGTGGGGCGATCCTGTCGATTGATGCCATGACCCCGCCCGAGCGCTGGGAATGGGGCGGCCCGCGCTGGCGCGACCATGTGGTGACCACCGACGCGGTAGCGATCACCGGCGTCGATGTGCAGGCCGATGCGCCGGTCACGATGGCCGCGCGCTGGGCCGAGGTGCTGGGCCGACAGGCCTCGCCCGATCGCGACCATATCGCGATGCCGCTCGATCACGACAGCCTGATCCGCTTCACGCCAACCCGCGATGGCCGTGGCGATGGCGTGGGCGCCTTCGAGGTGGCGGTGCGCGATATCGAGGCGGTCAGGCGGCGGGCGCAGGCACGCGGCTGCATCGATGCGCAGGGCCATCTGGTGCTGTGCGGCACCCGCGTGCAGCTCAGGCAGGCCTGATTTGCCTCGACCTTCTTTTTCACTCTGACCTGCAGTCAATTCGACGGCGCCAAAGCGCCCCTGCACGCAAGCACGCAAGGAGACACCACCATGAAGCACCCCCATCTTCTCGACCGCCTGATCGGCCCCGACTGGCCCGACCTCTCGAGTGCCGACAAGGTCCGTGCCTTCGAGGCCGTGCCCTTTGCCGATCGGATTGCTGCCACCAGCACCTATGAGGCACTGCGAATCGGCGCCCTGCACGACCCGGCAGCACCCGCCATCCAGCTGCTGCCCAATGCCGACCCCGACGAAACCCCCATCGTGGTCACGCATGAACAGTGCTTCGCCCGCATCACGCAGACCGCCAATGCGCTGCATTCGCTGGGCGTCGGCCCGGGCGATGTCACCAGTTTGCTGCTGCCGCTGCTGCCGCAGTCCTTCTTCACCCTCTTCGGCGCCGAAGCCGCCGGCATCGCCAACCCGGTCAATCCGCTGCTCGAGCCCTATCAGCTGGTCGAGATCCTCCATGCGGCGCGCACCAAGGTGCTGGTCACCATCGGACCGATGCCGGGCACCGACATTTGGGAGAAGGTCCAGCAGATTAAAGGCCAGCTGCCCGAGCTGCGCGCGATCGTGGTGGTCGGTGGCGCAGGCCTTGCCGCACCGGCCTCACCCGGCCATCCGCAGATCCTCGACTTCGACACCCTGGTCGAGGCGCAAGCGGCCGACCGGCTGATCAGCGGGCGCACGATTGCCGCCAGCGATGTCGCCGCCTACTTTCACACCGGCGGCACCACCGGCACACCCAAACTCGTTCAGCACACGCACGGCAATCAGGTCTACCAGGCCTGGGTGATCGGACTGATGCTGCGCCCGGGCCAGGGCGAGAACATGCTCTTCGGGCTGCCGCTCTTTCATGTCGGCGGCGCGCTCACGCAAGGCCTTTCGGTGCTGGCCAGCGGCGGCTGCGTGGTCGTGATGTCACCGGCCGGCTGGCGCAACCCGTCGGCCGCCCGCAATGCCTGGAAGCTGGTCGAGCGCTATCGGCCGGCCACCTTTGGCGGCGTGCCGACGGTCATCGTCGCCGCGCTGTCGATGCCGGTCGGCGACGCCGACATCTCGAGCGTGAAGCAGGTCTCGGCAGGCGGATCGGCCATCCCGGTCGCAGTCGCCCGCACCTATGTCGAGGAGCGCAAGCTGCCGGTGCTCGAGGTCTATGGCATGACCGAGACCGCCAGCGTGCACACCATCGCCTACCTTGACCGGCCGCTGCGTCTGGGTTCGGCAGGTCATCCGGTGCCCTACAGCCGGATCCGGATCGTCAAGATTGATGCGAGTGGACGGGCCAGCGGCGACTGCGCACCCAACGAGATCGGCGTGATCGCCATGGCCGGGCCGGGCGTGTTCTCGGGCTATCTCAGTGCCGGGCACAACCAGGGCGCCTTCGTCGAGCCGGGCTGGGTCAATTCGGGCGATCTCGGTCGCCTCGACGATGAGGGCTATCTCTGGATCACCGGCCGGGCCAAGGATCTGGTGATCCGGGGCGGCCACAACATCGACCCCCAGCCGATCGAAGAAATCCTGTTCGGCCATCCGGCGGTGGCACTCGCCGCCATGGTCGGTCGACCCGACGCCTATGCCGGCGAGCTGCCGGTGGCCTATGTGCAGCTCAAGCCCGGCGCGAGCGCCGAGCCGGCCGACCTGATCGACTATGTTCGCGAGCGCACGCCCGAGCGCGCCGCGGTGCCGGTCGCAATGCATGTGATCAATCCGATGCCGCTGACCGGCGTGGGCAAGATCTTCAAGCCGGCGCTGCGCTGGGATGCCGCCCAACGCGTAGCACTTGGCCTGCTCGCCGACCTGCCGCTAGACACTGGGCGGGCAAGCGTCGAAGCAGGCGCTCACCCACTTCACGGCAGTCTGCTGACGGTGACCATCGAGTCGGTGCCCGAATCTGCGCGCGAAGACTTGGCCCGGCAGGTGCAGGAGCGGCTCGGGCCGCTCACCATGAAACACGAGATCGTCTGGCGGTAGCGACAAAGCCGCGCGCCCTTCGGGCACGCGGCAGTCTGTTCGCGCGATCAGTTCGCCTGAATCGAGATTCGACGAGGCTGAGCGTGAGCCGCCTTCGGAATGCGCAGGGTCAGCACTCCGTTGTTGAACTCGGCGGCGATCTTCTCGGCATCGAGCTCCTTGCTCAGCGTGAAGGTGCGCCGATAGAGCGTGCGGTTCATCTCGGCATAAGTCACCGCGATGTCGGTGGGCACCGGGATGGTCAGCTCGCCTTCGATGTCGAGCTGATCGCCCTCGACCTTCAGACTGAGCTTGTCGCGCGGCACACCGGGCATATCGGCATAGAGCGTGATGCCCGAGGCATCCTCGATCACATCAACCGGTGGCGTCATCGCCGGCAGATCGCGATTGGCGACCGCGCCCTCCGGTGTCGCGCCGGCGCTGGTGGCCGATACAGCGGCCGACGCTGAGGCCGATCCGTTGGCCGGTGCTTTGGCTGGTGCCTGGTCATTGCCGGTTCTGGTCATGTTGTTCATGTCGGGTCTCCGGGTCGGTTCACTGGATGGCGATCTTGCGGGGCATCGACGCTTCGCTGCGCTTGATGCTCACATGCAGCACACCGTCGCGATACTCGGCGCTGGTGGCACCCGGGTCGATGTCTTCCGGCAGGCTCACCACCCGCCGAAAGCGCCCGGCAAAACGCTCGTTGACATGCACCGTGGTCTTGTCGTCAGCTGCCGGGGAAATCGCCTTGCGTTCACCCGAGATCGTCAGCACTCCGCGTTCGAGCTGCAGATCGATCGAGGCCGGATCCATCCCCGGTTCGAAGGCATAGACTTCGACCGAGGCCGGCGTACTGCCGACGTTCAGCGCGGGAAAGCCGCCGCGCCCCATGCCGCGTATCGCGGGTGAATAGTCGAATGACGACATCAGCTCGCGCTGTGCGCGATCCATACCGGCCAACAGGTCCTGCGGAATAAAACTGCGAAGCATGATGATCCTCCTGTAATGCCATGCCACGGCATGCAGGCTGCATGCCGGTATCCTCCGACCCCAGATCAGGTGCAGCACAGCCTGCGCTCGGCCGGGCCACCGCTTGAAGCTCGCAACGATTGACCGCATCCTGAATCACAAGGAGCAGCCCCATGCTGGAATTCAAGGACTACTACAAGGTGCTCGGTGTGGCTCGCGATGCGACCGCCGACCAGATCAAAAAGGCGTATCGAAAACTTGCACGTCAGTATCACCCTGACGTCAGCAGCCAGGCTGACGCGGCCGATCGAATGAGTCAGATCAACGAGGCCTACGCGGCTTTGTCCGACGTCGAGCGGCGCGCCGCCTATGACACGCTCGGCAGAGGGCGCCAGCAGGGCGAGCGCTTTTCGCCTTCGCCCGACTGGGAAGAAGGCTTCGAGTTCAGCGGAGCCGGTGTCGCCGGCACCGAGGCCGATCAGTTCAGCGACTTCTTCTCGCAGCTTTTCGGTCGCTCGAGCGGTGGGGCCCGCGGGCCCCAGCCACGCGGCGGCGGTGGCAGTGGCGCGGGCGCGGGCTTTGCGATGCGCGGCGAGGACCACCACGCCCGCATCGTGCTCGACCTGAAGGACGCCCTGAGCGGCGCGACCCGACAGGTCACGCTGCGCAGTCCGCGCCACGATGCGCAGGGCCGGGCAACGCTGGTCGAGCGCAAGCTCGATGTGACCATCCCGATGGGCATCAGGGCCGGGCAACGCATTCGCCTGGCGGGCCAGGGCGGCGCAGGCGGGGGCAACGCGCCTGCCGGTGATCTGCTGCTCGAGGTGCAGTTTCGCCCGCATCCGCGCTTCGAGATCGAAGGCGCCGACCTGATCGCCGACCTGCCGGTGGCACCCTGGGAGGCTGCGCTTGGCGGCATCGTGCCGGTCGAATTGCCTGACGGCTCACGACTGAAAGTGCGGGTGCCCGAGGGCGCGCAAGGCGGCCAGCGTCTGACCGTCAGGGGCAAGGGGCTGCCCGGGCCGAACCGGGGCGATCTCGAGCTGATCGTGCAGGTGGTTCTGCCGGATGCCCGCGACCCGAAAATCCGTGCGCTCTACGAGACCATGGCCCGCGAGCTGCCCGATTTCGATGCCCGCAGCGCCGCCGCGCCGGTCTGACCGCAGGCCGACTGCCTGATCCTCATGAGCGCCGGTATGCTTGCCCACTGTCATGACAGGTCATGACCGGTGCCTGCCGATTGATCTACCCAACCCCACCCTTTCCAATCTTTCAAGAGCGCCACCATGCACGCTGCCCGCTACTCCTCCTTTGGCCCCGCCCATGAAGTCGTCGAGCTGGTCGAGGTCCCCGAACCTGCCGCGCCCGGCGCCGGCGAAGTACTGCTCGAAATCGAGCGCTCCTCGATCAATCCGGCCGATCTGCTGAGCTTCGAGGGCCGCTACGGCGCGGTGCCGCCCAAGCTGCCGGTCTGGGCCGGCGGCGAGGCGGTCGCCCGCGTGTTGCAGACCGGCGAGGGGGTGAACCATCTGAAGGTTGGTGATCGCGTACTCGCGCTGCTGGCCGCGCGGGGCAACTGGCGACCGCGCACCATCGCATCCGCGGCGCGCCTCTTTGCGCTGCCCGAAACCGACCTTGATCAGCTCGCAATGCTGGGCGTGAATCCGCCGACCGCCTGGCTGATGCTGCATGAGTTCGTGACCCTGGCGCCAGGCGACTGGGTGATCCAGAACGCCGGCAATTCGGCGGTTGGCCAGTCGGTGATCCAGTTCTCGAAGAAGCTGGGCTGGCGCACCATCAGCGTGGTTCGTCAGTCGAGCCAGATCGAGACGCTGCGAAAGCTCGGCGCCGATGTCGTGCTGGTTGATGGCCCCGATCTCGCGAAGCGAGTGCTTGAGGCCACCGACGGCATCCGACCGCGGCTTGGCATCGACGCGGTGGCCGGCGAGAGCACCCGGCGGCTTGCGCAGTCTTTGGCCGACGGCAGCCCGGTGGTCAACTACGGTCTGCTGTCGGGCCAGCCCTGCGCGGTGGATGCGTCGGACGTGGTGTTCCGGGGCATCGTGCTGCGCGGCTTCTGGCTGGCAAGCTGGTTTGCCACCGCGCCGCTGGCCGCCCAGCACGCGCTTTATCAGCAGCTGGGCAAGATGATCAGCGAAGGCTCGTTCAGGATCGAGGTGGAGGCGGTCTATCCGCTCGCGAAAATCCGCGAAGCGCTGGCCCATGCCGCCAGGCCGTCGCGCGGCGGCAAGGTGCTGGTTGCACCCAGCGCCTGAGTGCAACAACGAGCAGGCCATCGCGCGGGCTGCTCGCCAGGCCGCTCGGTGTCCGGTTCAAGGGGCCGCCGCTTTGCCCAGCACGGTGTCGACATAGCGCTCGAGACTCTGGCGCACATGATCGCGCCGGGCCCGGGCGCCGGGCAGCCGTACGCCCAGTCCGCCGTCCAGGATCAGACAGGCCAGGCCATGGACCTGTGCCCAATGCTGGCTGACCAGCGCGTCATCGGCTCGACCATGCACCAGCACCACCATGCGCTCGAGCTCGGCGAAGGCCTGGTCGCTGGCCACCTGCGCCGCTTCAAAACGGGCCAGGTCGACCACCTCGGGGCGGCACATGATGCGAAAGCGCCCGGGATAGCCGAGCGCAAAGCCGACATAGGAGCGGCAGGATTCGAGCAGTGCACCGCGCACACCGAGCGCGCCCGCCTGATCGTTGGCATGCGCAAGCCGTTTGGCCAGGCGCTCGAAGCCCTCGGTGACCAGCTCGGCCAGAATCGATTCGCGATCCTTGAAATGGTGATAGGGCGCCTGATGCGAGACGCCGGCGCGGCGCGCCACCTCGCGCAGGCTGAGCGCTGCCAGCCCCTCCGATTCGAGCAACTCGGCGCTGGCATCGAGAATTCGGCGGCGCAGATCGGCGTCTTGAGTCATGAATGGCAGCAGGTAGACAGTGTCAGGGCGGTGCTTACGCGACGGTTCATCCGACCTGACAGTGTCAAGGCAATCGGGAGCACGCAGCGGTTTTGCAACGCAGAACGGCCTTGCCACCGACCGGCGGTCGGTGCAAGATCACGGTCGGTCACTAGACACCGTCTAGCCTATCATTTCCTTCGTCACCTCCCTGCCGCCCCGGTCGCCGACTTGCCCGGAGCCCGGCAATCCGGCCCGCCATGCCCCCTGATCACGCCAGCCCCCAACTGAATGTCGTCGTCGGCGCCGGCGGCGGACTCGGCCGTGCCCTGGTGCAGACCCTGCTCGAGCGCAACCCAGCGGGCCTGGTGCTTGCGCTGTCGCGATCAGGTGGAGCGTCCGAAGCGTTCAATGCCGAGCCCCGCCTGTATCAGGCAAGTATCGACCTCACCGACGAGCCGAGCATCGTCGCCGCTGCCGCCCATGCCCGCGCGCTGCGCGACACGCTCGCGCCCGGGGGCCTGCGCCGCGTGATTGTGGCGACCGGCCTGCTCCACCATGCCGATGGCCTGCGCCCCGAAAAATCAATGGCCGCCCTCGATGCGAATACCCTCGCCCGGCTCTTCGCGGTCAATGCCATCGGCCCGGCGCTGGTGGCCAGTAACTTCCTGCCGCTGATGCCACGCGACGCACCGGCCGCCTTTGCGGCGCTTTCGGCACGGGTCGGCAGCATCTCCGACAACCGGCTCGGCGGCTGGTATGGCTACCGTGCCTCGAAGGCCGCGCTCAACATGCTGATTCGCAACCTCGCCATCGAATGGTCGCGCACCGCAAAGCAATCGGTATGCGTCGGGCTGCATCCCGGGACGGTAGACACCGGCCTGTCACGGCCCTTCCAGGGCAATGTTGCGGACGGCCGGCTGTTCACGCCGGCCTATTCCGCAAACTGCCTGATCGACGTGCTCGATCAGCTGGCGCCAGCCGATTCGGGCAAGGTGTTCGCCTGGGACGGCAGCGAGGTGCCGGCCTGAGCCAGCGGCTCGCTGATATCGTCGAACCATCGATAGATCGCCGGCAGCACCACCAGCGTGAGCAGCGTCGAGCTCACCAGGCCACCGATCACCACGATCGCCAAAGGCCGCTGCACTTCCGAGCCCGGTCCGGTCGCAAACAGGAAAGGGATCAGGGCCAGACCGGCCACAGTGGCAGTCATCATCACTGGCCGAAAACGCTGTGTCGCACCAAGCACGACCGCTGTCGCGACCGGTATCCCCTTTTGCCGAAGCTCACGGATGCAGCTCACCAGCACCACCCCGTTGAGCACCGCGATGCCCCACAGCGCAATGAATCCCACCGAGGCCGGCACCGACAGGTATTCGCCTGACACGAACATCGCGATCAGGCCGCCCAACGATGCGAAGGGCAGCACCAGGATGATCAGCGAGGCCATCTTCACCGATCTGAACAGCAAAAAGAGCAGAAAGAAGATCGAGGCCACCGTGATCGGGACAATCACCGCAAGATGCCCGAGCGCACGCTCCATGTTCTGGAACTGACCGCCCCACTCGAGGGTATAGCCCTCGGGCAGCGTCACATCGCGGGCAATCGATTGCTGCAACTCGGTCACGAATCCGCCGAGGTCGCGCCCGGCGACATTGATGCCGACCACCACCCGGCGCTTGGCCATCTCGCGGCTGATCTGCGCCGGCCCTTCAAGCACCTCGATGCGGGCGAGCCGCGCCAGAGGCACCTGCGCGCCGTTGCGGGCGGTCAGCACCAGATTGCGGATCGACGCGATGTCGCCCCGATAGACCGCAGGCAGCCTGACCACCGCCGAAAACCGTCGCTCCCCCTCATAAATCTCGGTGGCAACCTTGCCGCCGATGGCCATCTCGATCACTTCATGGACTTCGCTGACATTGACGCCGGCACGCGCAATCGCCTGCCGATCGATGGAGATCTGCAGATACTGCTGCCCGTCGATCCGCTCGACCCGGATGTCCTGCGACCCCGAGATGCCAGCCGCCACCTTCGCGATGCGGTCGGCAGTCGACTTCAGCTGCCCGAGATCGTCACCGAAGATCTTCACCGCGATATCAGCCCGAACCCCGGTGACCATCTCATCGACCCGGTCCGAAATCGGCTGCGCCATCACGACCTGCACGCCCGGCAGCACCGCCAGTTTGGTGCGGATCGCTTCGGTGATCGTGTCCTGCGTCCAACCGGGCGGCCACTCATCGCGAGGCTTGAGCGAGACGATCGGTGTCGATTCGTTCTGCGCCTGGGGGTCGGCGGGCGACTCCCCGCGGCCGAGGCCCGAGACCGCCGACTTCACACCGGGCACCTGCATCACCAGTCGCATGGCTTGCATCTCCATGCGGATCGATTCTTCAAGCGAAATGTTCGGCACACGGTTGATACCAGGCACCACCGACCCTTCCTTCATCTCGGGGATGAAGGCGGTACCCAGAAAGGGCACGAGCGCCAGCGCCGCAGCGAGCGCGGCCACCGATGCGGTCACCGTCATCGCGGGCCGCTCTACTGCCCTGTTCAGCAGGAAAAGATAGGGTTTCTTGAGCTTTCGGATCAGCCAGGTGTCATGGTCGTCCTCCTCCCCGTCTTTCGACGGCTTGACCCGCAGCAGGTAGTACGACAGCACCGGCGTCAGCGTCAGCGACAGCAGCAGCGAAAAGAACAGCGCGATCGCAATCGTGAAGGCAAGCGGCGCAAACATCTTGCCCTCCATGCCCTGGAGGGTCATGAGCGGCAGAAAGACCAGAATGATCACGCCCACCCCGAAGATCACCGGTGTCGCGACCTCGCCCACCGCATCGGCAATCACCCGCAGACGGGAGACATTCGATCGGCCCTGGCGCGCCAGATGCGCAAAGGCGTTTTCGACGACAACCACCGAGCCGTCGACCATCAGACCGATCGCAATCGCGAGTCCGCCGAGCGACATCAGATTGGCCGAAATACCAAGCCAGTTCATTGCCAGGAAGGTCAGCAGCGGCGTCAGAACGAGGGTCGCCACCACCACCAGCGACGACCGAAGGTCGCCCAGAAACAGCATCAGCACCACCATCACCAGCACGACGCCTTCGATCAGGACTTTCACCACCGTCCCAAGCGCCGCGTCGACCAGCTCCGAGCGGTCGTAGTAGGGCACGATCTGCAGGCCATCAGGCAGCGCGCCGCTGGCATTGACCTCGGCAACCCGCTTCTTGATGCGCGCTACGACCTCCTTGGCATTGCCGGCGCGCATCATCATGACAACGCCACCGACGGTCTCGGTCACGCCGTTCTTGATAACCGCCCCGACCCTCACTGCGGTGCCTTGCGTCACGTTGGCCACATCGCGGATGTAGACCGGTGTTCCCCGAAACTCCTTGAGCACGACCATGCCGATATCGTCGATGCTGTTGATCAGGCCGATGCCGCGGATCAGGTACTGCTCGGCGTCACGCCGCAGGACGCCGCCGCCGGAATTGGCATTGTTGGCCGCCAGGGCCTCGTAAACCTGCTGAATCGACAGGTCGTAATAGCGCAGACGGTCGGGCAGGACCTCCACCTGATACTGTTTTTCATAGCCGCCCTGCGAATTGATCTCGGCCACTCCCGGGATGGAACGCAGCAGCGGCCGCACCACCCAGTCCTGCGCGGTGCGTCGCGCGGTCTGCTCGGCCACCGTGAGCTCACGGTCGCCATCGTCAGGCCGCTCGAGGGTGTATTGATAGACCTCTCCCAGTCCGGTCGACACCGGGCCGAGCACCGGTGTGACGCCTGCCGGTAATCTGGAGGCGATCTCGATCAGCCGCTCCATGACCATCTGGCGGGCGAAAAACACATCGGTCTTGTCGGTGAACACCAGCGTGATCAGCGACAGGCCGGCGCGGTTGAGCGAGCGCAGCTCGACCAGCCCCGGCAGACCGGTCATGGCGATCTCGATCGGCACGGTGGCAAAGCGCTCGACCTCCTCGGGCGATCGGCCGGGTGCTTCGGTCGCGATCTGCACCTGGACGTTGGTCACATCCGGAAAGGCGTCAAGCGACAGCTTGCGCGCGGCGTTCAGACCGAAAGCCAGAAGAATCAGCGACAGCACCACCACGATCAGGCGCTGCGCCAGCGCCCCATTGACCAGCGAGCCGATCATGCGCCCTCCAGCTCTGCGCGCTTGCGCTCGTTGTTAAGATGAAAGGCGCCCTCCACCACCACCGGATCACCTTCGCTCACACCCGATTCGACCACCCGAAACCGGCCAGTTTCTTCGGCCAGAATGACACGGACCATCCTGAAGCGGCCATCGGGCAGACGCATGAAGACATGATCGTTGTTGCCCTCCCGAACCACCGCCTCGGCCGGCACCACCAACCGCTCGATAGCCACCGGCTCGATGACGACGTTGGCGAGCATGCCCGGTCGCAGCTGGCGCTGCAGGTTGTCGACCTCGCTGCGCACGGTCACCGTCCGGGTCTCGGCATTGACGGTGTCGGCGATCCAGCTGACCCTGCCCAGCAGTGGCTGCGCCGAGCTGGTCACCTCGATCCGGACCAGCTGATTGAGTTGCACCCGGTTGATCTGCGACTCGGGAACCTTTGCCACCACCCAGACCCGCGACAGATCGGCCACGATAAAGAGTTCGTCGGCCGGCTGAACCACTTGGCCCCGGTTGACCTTGCGTTCGACAATGACGCCATTCATGGTGCTGACCACCGACGAGCTTGAGGTGATCACACCGGTACGGACGGTCTGATCGATCGCCACCGGCGACATGCCCATGACGCGCAACTGATCGGCGGCCGCGCGCTGCTCGACGGCCGCCACGGTCAGTTCATTCTCGCGGCGCTGCAGTTCCGCACTGCCGATCACATCCGCCGAGAGCAGCAGACGCGCCCGCTCAACCGCCTTGTAGGCGAGATCGCGTTGCGCGCTCGCTTTCACATAGGCCAGCTGCGCGGTGCCCAGTTCGGCGCTATTGAGCTGGGCAAGTACCTCGCCGGTCTGGACCTGCTGACCCGGCAGACCGTTGAGCTGTGTCACCCGCCCGGTGACACTCGCGCCGATTCGCGAAACGGTCTGTTCGTTGAAATCGATCAGACCGACCACCGACAAGGGCTCGGCGATCTTGCGACGCTCGATCGGCATCACCTTCAGCTCGCCGGCCAGCGAGGGTGCCGCGGCGACGATGGTCTTGTCGGGTACGGTACGGGCGGTCTCCCGGGCGGTGGCATCGCCGGACGCCGCCGTCGGCGCCGGGTCCTTGCCGCAGGCAGCCAAGGCCGCCAGGACGAACATCAGGCCGCACAGCGGGACAAATCGGGATCGATACCGGTCAGCAGTAGCGGTGGCATTTTTCATGGTTGTTCGCTCGTCAGGCTCAGGCGTTCGAGTTCGACCAGCGCGGCGCGCAGGTCGTGTCGGGTGGTGTTCAGCTCGTTACGGACCAGTCGGTAGGTCCGCTGGGCGTCGAGGTAATCGAGGATGCCGCGCTCGCCATAGCGATAGGACGACTCGGCCACTTTCAGAGCCGACTCCGCCTCGCGCAAGATTCCCGATTCATAGGCATTTACTTGCGACAACGCGATCTGGTAAAGCTGCCAGGCGACATCGAGCGACTGATTGAGGGACTGCTCGAGACTGGCAAGCGCGAATCGGCTGCGGTCAATGTCGGCCAGCGCTTCGCCGATCGGACCCTCGCGGCGGTCGAAAATCGGCACCGTCATCACCAGGCCCAGTCGGGCGTCGAGCGTCTGCGGCACCCGCTCGACGCCCGCGCGAAGCCCGAAGGCCGGTCGGGCCCGTTCACGCTCGAGCGCCAGCTTCGCCTCGGCGCTGCGCAGTTCGGCTCTGGCGACTCGAAGTTCAGGATGGCGCTCGAGCATCTCGCGGCGCATGTCCTCGAGCGAACGCGGCTGGGCACTGCGGTCTTCGATACTGCCGACGAGCTCGAAGTCGGCCGGCAGGGCGGCACCGACCAGGCGTCGCAACTCGGTACGAGCTCGGTCGATGTTCAGCGTCGCGACCTGGGCGGCGCGCTGAGCGTTGAGCCGCTCGGTCTCGGCGCGGATCAGCTCGAAGCGCGCCGCTTCGCCGGTACTCACCCGCACCCCCACCCGAGCGCGAATCTGCTCTGCGGTCAGGCGGTCGTCCTGGGCAAGACGGGCAGCGGCTTGCAGCCTCAGGACATCCAGATACCGAAGCTTGATGCCGGCAATCAGGTCGCGCTCGGACGAACCGGCTGCCGCCTGACTCAGGTCGATTCCCGCCAGCGCGACCTCACGGCGAGACTGGCGCAGCGACGCCCGTTCGATCGGCTGGAGAATGCCCAGATTGCCGCTGGCACCACTGGCAACCTCGGGTGAGGACCCGGACTGACGACCCGCCAGGAATTCGAGTTCGGGGTTCGGGAACGCCTGGGCAGTCTGCAGTGCCGCCTGTGCACCGATGACGCGGGCGCGCACCGATGCCAGGGCGGGATTGGACTGCCGTGCAAGGCCGATCAGATCGGTCAAGGTATAGCCAGACGGGTCGGCCGCACAGACGGCAAGTGGTGCTGCAAGCGCAGCGACCAGAACCAAAGCGCGCCACCCTTTCGAGCGGATTCCGCAACGTTTCATTGTGTTGACCAAAAGCGATATCGAGGTTTCCCTCAAATCCTGCTGACGACAGGTGCCGTGCGGGCTGGGGCCCTGACGGTTGGCCAGTCAGCAGGAACGGCGATTCACTGCCCGCAGGGGGCGAAAGCGCGGTCGCACCCGCGCTCAGCTAAGTGGCAGGCGGCCTGAAGGGCCCTGGAAGCAGGGGGCTTTCGCGCGCTTTCACCGCTGAAAAAAGTCGTGCTGAGATGGCTTGGCATCGCATCGGTCGCAGGCTGAGATGCACAGGCTCCGACTCGCAAGCATCGGCGAAATCTGCACTGATCACCGAAGTGTCACCCGTCTGAATGACACGGCCGGGCTGATCACCTCGAGCATCGCCATGGCTGTCGGCCTGGGCACGGACCTCAGACGCGCTGATCTGAACGCTGTCGGCGGAAAAATCGGTGTCGCCCAGCCCCCACAGCCCCATTGCGAAGAGGACGGCCGCGAGCAGCACCGGCAGCACAGCGCATGAGAACCATGAGTAAACGGCAAAACCGGGACGACCGACCAGACTCAAGACGGCACCAACCTGTACGACTGACAACCCCGCGATACTAATACGACACACATCGTCGCAGGAAGTGCCCCTTGTCGGTCAAGGGGCGCCGAGCACGACCACGATCGCGCCTTCGTCGATGCGCTCGCCCTCGGCAACGCGAATTTCGGTGACCGTACCGCCGGCAGGCGCCTCGACCGGGATCTCCATCTTCATTGACTCGATGATGATCAGCACATCACCCGACGCCACCTTCTGACCGACTGCCACCTCGATCTTCCAGATGCTGCCTGCCACTTCGGAACGTACGGATGCCATCTGAGCCTCACCAAAAGGAGCAACGCGACGGGGCGGTCGCCGTCAGATCAATGTCGGCCCCACCGCCGCGCACTGTCAAGGCAACGGCTCGTTTTTTGCTGGCACTCACCATCGCAGCGGATCGCGGCGCGTGTTGATACCACCGCACCCGGCGGCCCGGCTCAGCCCAGAAAGCCGAGATCGACCGGATAATCGGCGGAGCCGAAGTTTTTCAGATTCGGCAGGACCGCAGGCAACTCGGCATCGGTCACACCGAACCAACGGGCCAGCGTCGCAGCATATTGATCGACCGAGGTGCTCGGCAGCAGCCGCCCCTGGCCGACATGCCACTGATCTTCCGCCGCCTCGGTGTCGGTCACACTGACCGGCGGGGCTTTGCCATAAAAGGCCGCCCCCCTCACCGCACCGCCCATCATCAGATGGTGCGAGCCCCAGCCATGGTCCGAGCCATCGCCATTGGAACTCAGCGTGCGGCCAAAATCGGAGGCAGTGAAGGTGGTGACCTGATCGGCCACACCGAGCTCGACGGTCGCCTGATAAAACGCCGTCATTGCATCGTCAACCTTCTTGAGCAGCGGCCCGTGCCGGGTGTCGAGATAGTCATGCAGATCGAAACCGCCCAGCGACACCATGAACACCTGGCGCCGGGCGCCGAGCGCGCCACGTGCGCCGATCAGCCGTGCCACCATCTTGAGCTGGTCGGCCAGACCATTGCCGGACGCAAATGCAGTGTTCAGCGAGACCCCCGACAGACCCGCTGACACCTTCGCCTGCGCAGCCATGCCACGCCGCATGACCGTGTTGTATTCGTTCTCAAGCACATGCGTGCGGCCCTGCTGCAGCATTGCCACAAACGCCTCGCGCATCTCGGGCTGATAGAAGAAATTGTCGCTTGCCGACTTGACCGCGATTGCACCGGCGGTCGCGCTGCACTGGTATTGCAGGGCGGCATCGCCAGTCAGAAAGACCTGGTTGCCAGCCACGGAAATACAGCTGAAAAGCGCATCGCCATTGTTGGTCAGCGCCATGTCGCCGATCTTGCCGCCCCAGCCGGTGGTCGCTCCCTCGGGCGATGACGACTGCCAGACCGACTGCTGGTCATTATGCGAAAAGAGCTTCGGTGGCAGCGGATACTTCACCCGATTCGTGCTGTTGTACTGCGCTCGCGTCAGCGGCACCACCAGCGGGCCGACATTGAGCTGCACCGCCGCCTTGCCGGCATTGAACAGGCCGGCCAGCCCGGTCATGTTGGGGTTAAGCGCATATTTGCGGCCATCGGGCAGGGCGACACCAGGGCGCAGTTCGGTGGCGGCCAGCGATGCCTGCGACAGCACCACGCCGCCGTTGCCCGAGCCGGTGCCGGCGGCGCGAATCGCGTTGTACTTCGCATAGCTCGCGTCGTCGAAGGTCACCACGGTGTTCGCATAATCGTTGCCACCGAGCAGAAACACGCAGACCAGCGCCTTGTAGTCGGAAGCCGAAAACGCGGCAGCCTCACCGATCGCCGCGAGGTTGAGCAGCCAGGGGGCGGCCAGTCCGGTGAGCGCAGTCGTGCCGGCCTGGCGCAGAAAATCGCGGCGCGTTGAATGAATGAGCGTCGTCATGCCGGTTCCTATTTCTGCACCAGATACTCGGCACAGCACATCACGAACATGATCGCCTTGGCGACATAGCTGCGTTTGCTGTTGTCGGTGCTGGTGGTCGTGGTCTTGTCGCTGCCAAGCGCTGCAACGATCATCGAGACCGTGGCGCTCGACAATTGCCCTGCGCACAGCAGCAGATTCAGTCGGGCAACCAGCGCGTCCGGGTTACCGACAAGCGCCAGCTCGGCGCTGTAGTCGGGCACGATGTCATAGCCATCGGTCGGGGTGGCCGCATCGGGCGAGGTGATCAGCTCCGGGGCACGCACCCAGATACCCGAGCGCACGATGTTCTGCAAGAAGTTGACCCAGGAGGCGGTGGTGCTCTCATTGACCAGCTGAAACTCGGGCACAGTCGATCTGGATGCCGCCATCACCGTGCCGGGCGGAATGTAGCCGGGCCGAAAGAAGTTGAACACCGAGGGCGACTGAAGCGGGCTTTGCGCGAGCGCATCGACCGCCGAAAAATCAAACTTCCCGAGCTTCCAGGTGCCCTTGAGCGAGTTGGCCTTAAAGGTCCGCGTCCATTGCGCCAGGCGCACCATCGGCTCGCGCAGTTTGCCGAAAGTGGTCGAGGTCAGGCCGGCGGTGCTGTTGGCCTCGTCATCGAGCAGCACCGCTCTGAACACTGCGCCCAGATCACCGCGCACGCCCTTGCCGTTGTTGTTGAAGGCCGCGGCAACCCGCGCCACATAGGCCGGGCTGGGGTCACTGCAGACCAGTCGCTGGATCATCTGGCGCCCGAAAAACGGGCCGACATTCGGATGATTGAACAGCGCATCAAGCGCAATCTTGAGCGCGGTCTTGCCATCGGTACCGGCGGGCACGGTCACGCCCAGGAAACGCGCCTCAAGCGTCGAATGCCGACTGGCGTTGAGCACCATCGGCCGTCTGGTGTAGCCGACCTGCTTGAGCCGGTAGGTCGGGGCCACCGCGGAGGTGGTCATCCCGTCCGACTCGTCGGCCTGAAAGCCGGTGAAGACCCGCGCCAGGTTCGAGACCTCGGACTGCGAGTAGGTCTCGACAGGCGCGCCATCCTCGCCGAGTTTCGGTGTGCCGTCGAGGTTGAGCTGCACCAGCCCGATGGTGAAAAGCTGCATCACCTCGCGGGCGTAATTCTCATCCGGCAGTCGCCCGGTGGTTGCATCTTCCTTCTGGTTGCCCAGCGTATTCAGAAACTCGCCCATCGCCACACTGAGGGTGACCTGCTCGAGCAGGCTGCGAAAGTTGCCGAAGGCGTTTTCGGTCAGCAAGTCCCAGTAGTTGGCGACCGCAAACTGCGCCCACTGCAGGTTCGAGACGCCCGAGATCGACACCACGAAAAACTCGGACAAGGCGAGCGCGCAGCGCCGGCGCACGCCATCAGGCTGGGACAGAATCTGCTGCCAGGCCATGAAATTGGCCTGATAGTCCATCTGGTAGAACTGATTGGCGTCGATCACCGCATAGCCGCGCTCGGCCAGCCAGTCCCAGCCTTTCTGACCCGGTGCGGCGGCGATCTGCTCGTCGAGCCAGACCGCTCGACCTTTGGCCTTCACCGCATCGATGTCGGCCTGCGACGACGAGAATTGCGCATGCTGCAAAAAGCGCGCGGCCGCATAATCGGCACTCAGTGACTGAACCGCGGCCTGCTGGGTCGCGACCGATGTCCCGCCGGGTGAGTCACTGCCGCCACTGCCACCGCAGGCTTCGAGAAGAACTGTTGTCGCCGCAGCCGCAGACAGGGCAGCAAAGGGCACCCCGGCATGCGCCTCATCCTGCGCCTCAGCTGGCATCTCAGCTGGCATCTCAGCTGGCAACTGAGCTGGCAACTTTTTGGGCGGAAAGGCATCGGCGAACGAAATCGTCAGAGTGTCGTCATGCATGTCCTGGGGTCTCGCGTCTCCTTGGCGAGTCCCAGCGTAGAAAGGAATCGCCTCGACAGCCGCCCGAATGCCCCCGGACGGTCAGCCTTCGGCCCCAGACGGTCGGCTAGCGAGTCGGCGTGACAACATCGGGCTGCCCGCGCTCGGCCTGTCGCCCGCGCAGGCGACGCACCAGTCGCCCCAGAAGATGCTCGGCATCGTCGACATAGGTGAACACCGCCGGCACCACCAGCAGCGACAGCAGGGTCGAGGTGATCAGGCCGCCGATCACCGCCACCGCCATCGGCGAGCGAAAGCTCGGATCGCTGCCCCAACCGATGGCAATCGGCAACATGCCCGCGCCCATCGCGATCGTGGTCATGAGGATCGGCCGCGCGCGCTTGTGGCAGGCATCGACCAGCGCATCAAAGCGGCCCATGCCCTGGCGGCGCGCCATGATCGCGTACTCGACCAGCAGGATCGAATTTTTGGTGACGACGCCCATCAGCATCAGCAGCCCGATCAGCGAGGGCATCGAAAAACTCTTGCCGGTGAGCAGCAGCAGCACGAAGGCGCCGCCAATCGACAGCGGCAGGGCCGCCAGAATCGTGATCGGTTGCATGAAGTCGCGAAACAGCAGCACCAGGACCATGTAGATGCACAGCACGCCGATGCCCATCGCCAATCCGAAACTGGCAAAAAGCGCCTGCATCTCCTGCGCATCACCCTGCTGGGCCAGGCGCACGCCCGCCGGCAGACTGCGCAGGGTGGGCAGGGCCATTGCTTCGTCATAGACCGCGCCCAGTTCGCGGCCGGCCAGCTCGACATCGAGGGTGACATTGCGGCTGCGATTGAGCCGGTCGATCTGGGCCGGGCCGCTGTCGATGCTGATGGAGGCGACGTTGTCGAGCATCACCGGGCCATTGCGCCCCGGCACGGTGAGGCGCCCGATGGCGGCAAGATCGGCTCGGGCAGCATTGGGCAGCTTGACCCGAATCGGCACCTGACGCTCGCTCAGGTTGAGCTTGGGCAAGCCAACGTCGTAATCACCGGCGGTGGCCACCCGCACCGTTTCAGCGATGCTTGCCGCGGTCACGCCCAGATCGGCGGCGCGGGCAAAGTCGGGACGCACGATGATCTCGGGCCGCACCAGGCTGGCACTCGAGCTCACATTGCCGATGCCCTTGAGGGTGCGCAGATCGCGCTCGAGCGCCTGGGCGGCAGCACTGAGCGCCTGCGGATCCTCGCTGCTCAACACCAGCTGCATCTTCACGCCGGTGTCTTGAGAGCCCACGCTCAGACGCACGCCCGGCACCTGCGCGAGGCGCTCGCGAATCTCGGTCTCGACCGCCTGCTGCTTGCGATCGCGCTCGGTGCGGCCGGTCAGCAGCACGGTCAGCACCGCCTTGCGGGCCTCGGGCGCTGCACCGATCGCAAAGGCATCACCCGAAGAACCACCGCCCACCGAACTGAGCACATGGCGCACATCGGGCGAAGCCGCCACCAGCGCGCGAACCTGTTCGGCAGCATCGAGTGTCTGCTGCAATGTGCTGCCCGGCGGCAATTCGATGCTCACCTGCGTCTGGCCGCGATCGGCCGGCGGCACGAAGCCCTTGGGCAGCAGTGGCACGAGGGCGATCGAGCCGACAAAAAACAGGATCGACAAAATCGCGGTGATGCCGCGATGACGCAGGCACCAGCGCACCGCCGCCAGATAGCGACGCATGATCCAGCCGTCTTGCGATTCGTCGATGCCAGGAACCGATTGAGCGGCGGGTGCCGATTGACCGGTCGATACCGCAGACAAGGCTGCACCTGTGCCGCTCGCCTTCTTCGGCTTGAGCAGATAGGCCGCCATCATCGGCGTGAGCAGGCGGGCGACCACCAGCGAGGCCATGATCGCCAGCACCGCTGTCCAGCCGAACTGTTTGAAGAACTTGCCCGGAATACCCGACATGAAGGCGGTCGGCAAAAACACCGCCACCAGCGCGAAGGTGGTCGCCACCACCGCCAGACCAATTTCGTCGGCCGCCTCGAGCGAAGCCTGCATCGGCGACTTGCCCATCTTCAGATGGCGCTCGATGTTCTCGATCTCGACGATCGCATCATCGACCAGGATGCCCACCACCAGTGCCAGCGACAGCAGGGTCACGGTATTGAGCGTGAAACCGAAGAGCGCCATGCCCAGAAAGGCCGGGATCACCGACAGCGGCAGCGCGGCAGCACTCACCAGCGTGGCGCGCCAGTCGCGCAAAAAGGCCCAGACCACGATCACCGCGAGCAGCGCGCCTTCATAGAGCAGCATCATCGAGCCGTCGAAGTTCTCGCTCACCGGCACGGTGTTGTCGATTGCGCGCGCGAAACTCAAATTGGCGTGCGTGGCCTGCATCTCGGCGATCACGGCTGCCACCCCCACGCCGATGTCGAGCTCGCTCGCGCCCCGGTTTCGCATGACTTCGACTGCGACCACCGGCTTGCCGTCAAAGAGCGCCATCGAACGGCGCTCGGCGATGGTGTCGGTGATGATCGCGACATCGGACAGCCGCAGCCTGCGACCATCGGACAGTGGCAGCTCGAGTGCGCCGAGATCAGCCGCACTCGACACCGTGGCAATGGTGCGCACCGCCTGCTCGGCGCCACCCACATCGCCGCGTCCGCCAGGCGCCTCCTGCTGCACCTGCTTGAGCCGGCGTGAGACATCGATCGCCGCAACATTGAGGGCGGCCATGCGCTGGCCATCGAGCTCGATGCGCACCTCGCGGGTGACGCCGCCCAGTCGCTTGACCAGCCCGACACCGGGCACCGCCAGCAGGCGCTTTGACAGGGTGTTGTCGATGAACCACGACACCGCCTCTTCGTCGAGCTGGCTGCTCGCCACGGTGTAGGTGACCACCGGGCGGCCGGCGGTGCTGGCCTTGGTGACGGTCGGGTCGCGCACATCGGCGGGCAGATCGGCCCGCACGCGGCTGACCGCATCGCGCACTTCGTTGACCGCCTCGGCACTGTTTTTCTCAAGCACGAACTCGACGGTCACCGAGACCGCGCCATCGAGGATGCGGGTATAGACGTTTTTCACGCCCTGCAACGTGGCCACCGAATTCTCGATCTTGCGGGCGACCTCAGTCTCAAGCTGGGCGGGCGCTGCACCGGGCAAGACCGCATCGACGGTGACGATCGGCAGTTCGATGTCGGGGAAGTCCTGCACGGCCATCGACTTGAAGCCGATCAGCCCGGCGAGCGTGAGCAAAATGAACAGCAGCACCGCCGGAATCGGGTTGCGGATCGAGAGCGCAGAAAAATTCATTTTCCGGTGCCTGAAACAGGGGCAACCGAGGCCGGGGGTACAGCGGGGGCAGCGCTTGCCGGCACCACCTGGACCAGATCGCCGTCATTCAGAAAGCCCGCACCAGCGGCCACCAGTACCGCATCGTCGGCCAGACCCTCGCGCACCTCGATGCGATCGCCGATCCGCCGCCCGAGCATCACCTTCTGTTGCGACACGCGGTCGCCGGTCACCCGATAGACATAGGCAAAACCGTCGCGCACCACGACCGCCTGCTGCGGCACCGTGAGCGCACTGCTCGAGCCGAGCTGAAACTCGCCGCGGGCGAACATGCCGGCGCGCGCGGTGCTGCCCGCCGGCAGATCGACATAGACCAGCGCATTGCGGGTCTGGGCATCGACCACCGGACCAACCATGCGCACCGTGCCGTTGATGCTGCCACCCGCCGCCGGAAACACCTTTACCTTCTGATTCGTGCGCACTCGGGCGAGCTCGATCGCAGTAACCTCGGCACGCCATTCAAGCCGGCCTTTGCGGACCAGGCGAAAAAGCTCCTGGCCGGCGGGCACCACCGCGCCAACCGTGGCCAGACGTGCCGAAATAATGCCGTCGTCGGGGGCCATCACCTGGGTCATCTTCAGTCGCAGCTGTTGCGACTGGACCTGTGCCTGTGCCGACTGCACACGGGCCTGTGCCGATTGCACACGGGCACGCGCGGTCTGGGCGGCGGTGAGGTACTGGGCGATCTGCTGGGCGCTCAAGGCCCCGCTCGGCTCCACTGCCTTGGCCCGATCGGCATTGGCCTGCGCCTCGGCAGCCGCCGCCTGACTTTCAGCAAGCCCGGCGCGGGCCTCGGCCAGCGCCGCCTCGACATTGGCCAGGTCGGCCCGCACGGTCTCGGTTGCAAAGACTGCGAGCACCTGTCCGCGCTTGACCGCTGCGCCGACATCGACCCGCACTTCGGCGATCCTCAGACCACTGACCTCGGCCCCGATCGAGGCCTCCTGCCAGGCATTGATGCTGCCATTGGCCGACAGCGTGTCGGCAATCTCGCCCTTTTGCGGACGCACGGTGTTGACCACCAGCGCCGGGCGATTGGCCGTCGACGGTGCCGGCGGCGCGGCCCGGGCCGCTGTCGGGACGAAGAGCGCGAGGCTGAGCGTCGCGCTGAATACGCCGATAAGCAACGCTGCGCTGACCACCGTGACTGCGGCCGTCGGTGCGCAGGCCGTGGCCGCCAACGGCAGGCGCCATGCTGTGCGGATCGGGGAGAGAGTCATCGTGCGTCCATTCCTTGTGAGGTCGTCCATCCGCCGCCGAGCGCGCGATAGAGCGCCACCCAGGCGGCCACGCGGTCGCGTTGCACGCTGGCCAGCGACGAGTCGGCGACCAGCGAAAATCGGCGCGCTTCCTCGAGGTCGAGCAGGCTGCCCAGACCGTTGCGCCAGCGCACCTGCGCCGCATCCAGCGCATCGCGATAGCCCTGCGAGGCGGTGCGGGCATCGATTTCGCGGGCGGCCGAACTCTGCAGCCTGACCAGCGCCTCCTCGACCTCGCGAACTGCCCGGCGAACCTTCGCCCGATAGTCGGATTCGGCCGCCACATAAGCCGCCCGGGTTGCCTCGACATTGGCGGCACGCCGTCCGGCATCAAAGATCGGCAGCGAGATCGCCGGGCCGAGCGACCAGTTGGTGAAATTCGCCGAGATGCTGCCGGTATCCAGACGCACTGGGCCAATCGAGCCGGCCAGGGTCAGGCGCGGATACTGATCGCCCACCGCCACGCCGATGTCGGCATTCGCAGCAGCCAGCTCGCGTTCGGCGGCGGCCAGGTCGGGGCGCTGCATGAGCAGGCCCGCCGGCAGCGCACTGACCGCAAACTCGCGCGGCACCGGCAGGCCGCCGGGCGGACGCGCGAGCAGGGCGCGCACCGCCGGCTCATCCAGGCCGGTGAGCGCGACCATCGCCTTGATGCCGACATCGCATTCGGCCTGCTGCCCGGTGAGTCGACTGGCGGCCTCGGCCGCGCTCGCGCGGGCCAGCGCCGCGGCAGCCGGCGCCTGAAAACCTGCTGCGGCAGCACGCTGGCTGATCGCTGAGGTTTCGGTTCGCGAAGCGAGGTCGGCCTGCGAGATCGCGACCAGCGACTGGCAGAAGCGGTATTGCAGATACTCGGAGGCGGCCTCGGCGGCCACCGAGACGCGGGCTTCGTGCCAGTCGTCGGTTCGCGCAGAAAGCCGCGCGCCGGCGGCTTGCTGCTCGCGCCTGACCCGCCCGAACAAATCGATCTCCCAGTTGGCCAGGACACTTGCGCGTTGCTGCGAAACCGTCAGGACCGAGGTGCCGAGGGCCAGCGTGCCGCGATTGGCCAGCGCCGTGGCCTCGACCGCCGGCAGGGCGTCGGCCTGCGCCGCCACCGTGATGGCCCGGGCGCGCTCGATGTTGGCCGCCGCACGCGCAATCGTGCTGCTCTCGCGCTGGGCGGCAGCGATCAAGGCATCGAGCGCCGGGTCGTTGAACTGCTGCCACCAGCGGGCCAGATCGTCGTTGGAGCCGGCATGCGGCAGGGGCGCTTGCCAGCGATCGGCCTCAACCTTGACCGGTGCCGACGCCTGAGCCAGTGCGAGCGAACGCTCGGGCGGCGGGCCGCGATAGTCGGGTCCGACCGAGGGCAGCCCGCTGCACGCGGCAAGCATGGCCAGCATCAGGACAGGCAGGGTCGATCGCACGCGACGGCGCAAGCTTTCAGGAGTCTTCATGCAGCCTCAAGCACCTTCATGTACCCATCGCGGCAGCGCGACGCTGGCGCTCGCCCTCGATCATCGACATCGCATAGCCCGCGAGCCGATCGGCCATCGCATCGATCGCCTTCGGTCCGCTCATCAGCAGCGGGCAAAGCGCCTTGACGCCATCCTGGAACGCAAAAACATGGACCGCCATGCCGGCGATCGTGATGGCCAGCCGCTGGGTATCGAGGTCGGGGCGGCGCAGGCCGAGCGCCCGGGTCAGCAGGCGAAGCAGGGCCTTGTGCTGCGGCCTGACATCGCGCTCGAGCGCCGCCTGCCAGGCGCCGGTCGGCTGGGCCATCTCGCGAAAATGCAGCTTCATCACCATGCGAATCTCGTCGCCGGCCTTCAGGGGATCGAGAAAGTCGGCATAAAACCGATCGAGCGCCTCATCAAGCCCGAGCGCCGGATCGTCAAAGCCGGTCGTGCGGTGCGGGCTCACCGATTCGGTAAACAGCGCCCGATAAAACCCCGCCTTGTCGCCGAAATAGTAGCTGACCGCCGCCACATTGACCTGCGCGGCCTGTGCCAGCGCACGCACCGAGGTCTTTTCGAAGCCGTGCTCGGAAAACAGCTTGAGCCCGGCTGCCATCAGGCGATTGCGGGCTTCAAAACCATCGATCCTGACGGGATGGTGGGCAAACGACTGTGACATTGGCATTCAGGCTGATCTCGAACGTTCGTTTTAATTTGAACGATCGTTTGCTTACTGTCAACCAGCGGCGGGGCGCATCGCCTGTGTGCGCCTGCGCGTGCGTTATTTTGCGTGCGTTATTGTGGCGGCTGATTCCCTGCCCGTTTTCCCATTTCCCCATCCGCATTTCCGTCCCCATTCCTGCCGGAGCTCTGCCATGTCAGCACTGGTTTTTCACATGATCGGCGGCGCCCCCGATCCCGTCGCCCCCTTCAGCCACGCGGTCGAGGCCGACGGCTGGGTGATGCTCACCGGTCAGATGCCGTTCACCGGCACCTCGAATACCTCGGCCTATCCTGAATCGATCGAAGACCAGACCCGCCAGGTCATGCGCAACCTGCAGGCGGTGCTCACCGGCTGCGGACTCACCCTGGCCGACGTGGCCAGCGTGCGAATCTACCTGCTGCACTTCGATGAAGACTATGCCCGCATGAACGCTGTCTATGCCTCCTACTTCGGCGAAGGGCGCCGCCCGGCGCGCACCTGCATCGGCGTCAATGGCCTGGCGCGCGGCGCCCGCATCGAAATCGACATGCTTGCGCGTCGGCCGTCCGCCACCTGATCGCCGGGTCGGCGTTCAGCACTCGGTCTAGAATCGACGGTTGACCTTTCGATCAGAAGACACGTCCCATGGCCGTCGCGTTTCCGTTTTCAGCCATCGTCGAGCAGCACGAGATGAAGCTCGCCATCCTGATTGCAGCGGTCGACCCCTCGGTGGGCGGCGTGCTGGTACTCGGTGATCGCGGCACGGGCAAGTCCACGGCGGTTCGGGCGCTGGCCGCGCTGCTGCCCGAAATGAAGGCGGTGGTGGGCTGCCGCTATGCCTGCGACCCGAATGCCCCGCCCGGCAACTGCGAGGAATGCGACGCCCTGCGGGCCAAAGGCAAACCCAAGTCGCATAGGGTGCGGGTGCCGGTCGTCGATCTGCCGCTGGGCGCGACCGAAGACCGGGTGGTCGGTGCGCTCGACCTTGAACGAGCCCTGTCGCAGGGCATCAAGGCCTTCGAGCCGGGCCTGCTGGCCCGCGCGCATCGCGGCTTTCTGTATGTCGACGAGGTCAATCTGCTCGAAGATCATCTGGTCGATCTGCTGATTGACGTGGCCGCCTCGGGCGAGAACGTGGTCGAACGCGAAGGCTTGAGCGTGCGGCATCCGGCGCGCTTCGTGCTGGTGGGAAGCGGCAATCCCGAAGAAGGCGAGTTGCGCCCGCAACTGCTCGACCGCTTCGGCCTGTCGGTCGAGGTCTCGACACCCACCGACTTGCCCGCACGCATCGAGGTGGTCAAGCGTCGCGATGCCTTCGAGCGCGATCCCAAGGCTTTCACTGCCCTATGGAGCAAGGAAGACGAGAAGATCCGCCAGACGCTGCTCAAGGCCCGCACGCGCCTGCCCAAGGTGACGATCCCCGATTCGGCGCTTGAGCGCGCAGCCCGCCTGTGCATCGCGCTCGGCACCGACGGCCTGCGCGGCGAGCTCACGCTCATGCGCGCGGCGCGCGCCCTGGCCGCGCTCGACGGCGTCATGGAGGTGGGCGACGCGCAGCTGCGACGCATCGCGGTGCCGGCGCTGCGCCATCGCCTGCGACGTAATCCGCTCGACGACACCGGCTCGGGCGTGCGGGTTGAGCGCGCGGTCGCCGAACTCTTCGACGCCTGATCCGGTCCACCGATGCTGCCGGCCGAACTGTTCGAGGACTCGCCCGACAGCGACGATGGATCCGGTGTGTTGCGCTGGGCCGATGCCCTGCGCGCCGCAGCCCTGATCGCGGTCGACCCGGTCGGCCTCGGCGGCGTGGCACTCATCGCCCAGCATGGCCCGGTGCGTGAGCGCTGGATCGCCCTGCTGCGATCACTGCTGCCGCCCGATACGCCGGTGCGCCGCGTGCCGCTGCATGTGCGCGACGACCGCCTGATCGGCGGACTCGATCTGGCGGCCACCCTGCAAAGCGGCCGGCCGGTTGCCCAGACCGGGCTGATGGTCGAGGCCGACGGCGGACTGCTGATGCTGGCGATGGCCGAGCGGGTGAGCGAGTCCACCGCCGCGCGCCTGTGCGCCGCGCTTGACACCGGCGAGGTGGCCCTGGCCCGTGACGGGCTGTCCGAGGTTCGCCCGGCGCGCTTTGGCGTCATCGCGCTCGATGAGCGGATCGACGACGATCGCACCAGCCAGGACGAGCGTCTGCCGGCCCGTCTGCTCGAGCGCCTGGCTTTTCATCTGTCTCTGGGCGATGTCTCGATCGGCGACATCGGCCTGCTCGATGGCGATGCCGACGGCCGCGGGAGTCTGTCGAGCTCACTGGGGTCGCCGGGGTCGCTCGCGCAAGCCCCCGACATCGCCGGCGCCCGGGCGCGGCTGATGCAGGTGAACACCCCCGACGACGTCATGCAGGCGATCTGCACCGCGGCGCTGGCGCTGGGTGTCGATTCGCTGCGCGGCTCGCTGCTGGCGCTGCGGGCTGCCCGGGCGAGCGCGGCACTCGACGCACGCGACACCGTCTCGCCCGACGACGCCTCGCTTGCGGCCCGGCTGGTGCTGTCGCCGCGCGCGACCCGCCTGCCGGCCGCGCCGTCCGATGAGAACAACGAGAGCGACAGCACGCCCCCGGATGACGACGACAGCCCGGCTGAGGACCCGTCCTCCGACCCCGCGCCCGACGCTGACCAGCCGGATCAGACACCCCCGCCAGACAACCCACCGGAGCCCCCGCAGGCCGACGACGACACGCTGCCCGAGGACGACCCCGATCAACCCGACCCCGACAGGTCGCTCGACGAGCTCATCCTTGAGGCGGCCAAAGCCTCGATCCCGGCCGGTCTGCTGGCAAGGCTGGCGATGAATGAGGCGATGGCCTCGCGCGGGGCTGCGGGCGGGCGCGCCGGTGCGAAGCGCGAAGGGTTGCTGCGAGGCCGACCGGTGGGCACGCGGCCGGGTCTGCCGCGCGACGGTGCGCGCCTCGCCCTGATCGACACGCTTCGCACGGCCGCGCCCTGGCAGACGCTGCGCCGGCGTGAGATCGCGGCATCAGCCGCCTCGGGCGGCAAGCCGCGCCGCGCTGCCCAGATCGAAGTGCGGGCCAGCGATTTCCGGGTGGCCCGTGTTCAGGAGCGGGCCGAGACGATCACGATCTTCGCTGTCGATGCCTCCGGATCCTCAGCACTCAATCGTCTGGCCGAAGCCAAGGGCGCGGTCGAGCTGCTGCTGGCCGACTGTTACGTGCGGCGCGACAAGGTCGCGGTCATCGGCTTTCGGGGGCGATCGGCGCAAGTGCTGTTGGCGCCTACCCGCTCGCTGGTACGCGCCAAGCGTGGCCTGTCGGGGCTGCCGGGCGGCGGCGGCACACCGCTTGCAGCCGGCATCAGTGCCGCGGCCGAACTGGCTGATGCCACAAGGCAACGCGGCGGCACGCCGGTCATCGTGCTGCTGACCGACGGGCGCGGGAATGTCGCCCTCGATGGCACCGGCGGGCGCGCCCGCGCCGATACCGACGCCCGGCAATCGGCCCGCCGGCTGCGCGCCGCGGGCCACACCGCCCTGCTGATCGACACCTCGCCACAGCCCCAGGCCAGCGCACGCGAGTTGGCCGCCGAAATGGGCGCTGCCTACCTGCCTTTACCGCGTGTCGACGCGACCTCGATGTCCCGCTCGGTGCAGGCCGCAACCGCCGCCTCGGCGCGTGCTACCAACCGTGGCCGCTGAGCCGCTCGTCCCGCGTCTGGACTGGTCGCGCGACGGCCTCGACTGGCCTAATCGCGCCACCAGCCGCTTCATCGACGCTGGCGGTCTGCGTTGGCATGTGCAGCAGTTCGGCGCGCCTGAGGCAGCCGAAGCGTCTGGGGCACGCCGTCCACCTGAGGCCCCGGCCATCCTGATGCTGCACGGCACCGGCGCAGCCACCCACTCCTGGCGCGATCTGGCGCCGCGTCTGGCCGGTGCCTTCTCGATCCTGGCGCCCGATCTTCCCGGCCACGGCTTTACCGCCATGCCGGCGCGTCGCGCGATGTCGATGCACGGCATGGCGCGCGCAATCGCCGCGCTGCTGCAGGCCAGCGGGTTTTCACCGTCGATCATCGTCGGTCATTCGGCCGGCGCCGCCATCGCCGCGCGGATGCAACTGGACGGTCTGGTCAAACCCAAGGCGCTGATCTCGCTCAACGGCGCCTTCTTGCCACTGGGCGGACTGGCGGGCAAGCTGTTTTCGCCCGCTGCTCAGTTGCTCGCCAGCCTCGGTTTTGCACCGCAACTGCTGGCACGCCTGGCGGGCGACCAGGCCGCGATCGATCGTCTGCTGGCGAGCACCGGCTCGACCATCGACCAGACCGGCCGCCAAGGCTATGCCCGGCTGGTCAGAAGCCCTGGCCATGTCGCCGGCGCGCTGGCGATGATGGCCAACTGGAATCTGGACGCCCTCGAGCGCGACCTGCCGCGGCTCGAGACCCGCCTGCTGCTGCTGGCAGGGGCCAACGACCTGACCGTCCCGCCCGAGCAGGCGGTCCGGGTGAGCCGTCTGGTGCGCGGCGCCGAGTTCGATCTGCTGCCCGGTCTGGGCCACCTCGCCCACGAAGAACAGCCCGGGCTGGTCGCCGACCGGATCACCGCCTTTGCCCGCGATCTGGGCCTGAATCCCGCTTCTTTTGCCATCTGAAAACCGTAAAACCGCGATCTGGTGATTGACGCCCTTCGTTGATGTGCCTATCTTGATTGACACTGTTGACCGATCCACAAGGTTTACACCGGGTCGAGCGACGATTTCAACGGGCAAGGGAGGCAATCATGGACACATTGGCTCGCATCGAGCGCGCGCTCGACACGACTATCAGCACGCACGAGATTCCCGGCGCGCCGCCGCGTCTGTCTGCCGCCATCCGTCACAGCGTGTTCCCGGGCGGTGCCCGCATCCGCCCCCAGCTTTGCATCGCGGTCGCGCGCGCCTGCGGCGACGACGACCCGGCCCTGTCGGATGCTGCCGCAGTGGCACTCGAGCTGATGCACTGCGCCTCGCTGGTCCATGACGATCTGCCGTGTTTCGACGATGCCGCCACTCGGCGCGGGCGCCCCTCGGTGCAGGCCGCCTTCGGCGAGCCGCTGGCCGTACTGGCCGGCGATGCCCTGATCGTCATGGCGTTTCAGGCGCTGGCCGCCGCTGCCGGCCAATCGCCGCTGCGTCTGGCACCCCTGCTGTCGACCATTGCCCAGGGCACCGGCATGCCGTTTGGCATCGTGGCCGGTCAGGCCTGGGAGTGTGAGCCCCGGGTCGCCCTGGCCGATTACCAGCGCGCCAAGACCGGTGCGCTCTTTGCAGCCGCCACCGCCGCCGGTGCACAGGCCGCAGGTGCTGATCCGAATGCCTGGCGCATGCTCGGCGACCGACTGGGCGAGGCCTATCAGGTGGCTGACGATATCCGCGATGTGCTGAGCGACCCGGATGTGCTTGGCAAGCCGGTCGGCCAGGACGCCCTGCTCGGGCGCCCGAGCGCGGCCCACCAGCTCGGCCTGGACGGCGCGATCCGCCACTTCGAAGGCCTGGTCGCCGGCGCCATCGCGTCGATTCCGGCCTGCGCCGGCGCCCCGAAGCTGCGAGCCCTGGTCCTGATGGAATCCGAGCGCCTGGTGCCCAAGGCCTGGTGCGAAGACGTCGCCCGGCGCGTTGCCGCCCAGCGCGTTGCGGCCTGACGCAAGACCGCCTGAAGCCATGGCTGCCTCCGGTCCGATGTCGCCTGTTCCGCCTGTTCGTTTTGCCGGCCAGATGAACGACTCCCCTTCGAACGAGCAGGCCGCAGGCGGACCCGGCGGCCTGCGCGGGCGCTGGCAGGCTTTTCGCGACCGGCTGCTGACCAATCCGCGTTTTCATCGCTGGGCCGCGGCTTTTCCGCTCACCCGCCCGATTGCCCGCCGCGAATCGAAGGCACTCTTCGACATCGTCGCAGGCTTTACCTACTCGCAGGTGCTGTTTGCCTGCGTGCGCCTGAATCTCTTTCACACCCTTGCCGAAGGACCGCAAACCACCGCCGCGCTTGCCCGGCGTCTGTCGCTGCCCGAGGACGCCGCCGCGCGGCTGCTGGCGGCCGGCGCATCGCTGCGCTTGCTCGAGGCCCGCGCCAACGGCCACTGGGGGCTGGGTCCGCTGGGCGCCCCGATCGTCGCCCAGCCGGCAATTGCCGCCATGGTCGAGCACCATGAATCGCTTTATCACGACCTCGCCGATCCGGTCGCCCTGATGCGCGGCGAACGCCCGAGCACCGCACTGTCGGGCTACTGGCCTTATGCCGACACCACGCCGGGCGCAGCCCCTCAGGCGCTGTCGGCCGATCGGGTCGAAGCCTATTCGGCACTGATGTCGGCCTCGCAGCCACTGGTCTCTGAACAGGTGCTCGAAGCCTATTCCTTGCAGCGCCACCGCTGTCTGCTCGATGTCGGCGGCGGTCAAGGCACCTTCCTCAGTGCGGTGGCCGAGCGCGCCCCTCATCTGCAACTCAAGCTCTTCGATTTGCCAGCGGTCGCCGAACTGGCCACCCGACGCTTTGCCGAACAAGGCCTGACCAATCGGGCGCAAGCCTATGGCGGCAGCTTCTTTTCCGACCCGCTGCCCACCGGCGCCGACGTCATCACCCTGGTCCGCGTGCTCTTTGATCATCCCGACGAACGCGTGCTAATGATCCTGCGGGCAGTGCGCGCCGCCCTGCCAGCCGATGGCGTACTGCTGATTTCCGAACCGATGTCCGGCACCCCCGGCGCCGAAGCGATCGGCGACGCGTATTACGGCTTTTATCTCATGGCGATGGGCCGTGGCCGATCGCGCACACCTGAGCGGCTCCAGGCCCTGCTGCACGAGGCCGGTTTCGGCCAGGTGCGCACGCTCGCCACCCGCCTGCCACTGCAAACCCGCGTCCTGCTGGCCCGTCCGGCGAACTGAATCATGGCGACCGCGGGCGATTTCGCAGGAAGTAGCATGTTGTATCTGTCCATTTTGCTTGACACGTCAAATAGTCTGCTTAAGATGACAGTTCTGACAGGTGCCGGCGGATTGCTGGCGCTCCTGCAAACAACCGGGCGACCAATGAGGCGCCTGCCAACAAGCCCGGCCCGAGGAGTGACGCAGTGAAGACGATGGCTGTCGTGCTCGAAAAACCCGAACACATCGGGTTCAATCGACTCGAACTCACACCGCCCGGCGTTGCCGACGTGGTGGTCGACATCCATTACAGCGGCATCAGCACCGGCACCGAGAAGCTCCTGTGGACTGGCAGCATGCCGATGTTCCCGGGCATGGGTTATCCGCTCGTGCCAGGCTACGAATCGGTCGGTCGTGTGGTGCAGGCCGGATTACGGTCCGGACTGTCTGTCGGCGATACCGTCTTCGTGCCGGGCGCCAGCTGCTACGGCGAAGTCAAGGGCCTCTTCGGCGGGTCGGCTTCGCAGGTCATTGTGCCGGCCGAGCGCGTCGTCCAGATCAGCGACACCCTTGGCGACCTGGCGGTTCTGCTGGCGCTGGCTGCCACCGCCTATCACGCGGTCTCGATGGGCGGCAAGCGCAACCCGATCGTGCCGCCCGACCTGATCGTCGGCCACGGTGTCCTCGGCCGACTGCTCGCGCGCCTGACGGTGCTCGGCGGCCATGCGGCACCGACCGTCTGGGAAACCAATCCGGTCCGCGCGCAGGGCGCCAAAGGCTACCCGGTCGTGCGCCCCGAAGACGATGATCGCCGCGACTATCGCGCGATTTACGACGTCAGCGGCGACGCGAGCCTGCTCGACACCCTGATCGGGCGTCTTGCCCCGGGCGGCGAAATCGTGCTCGCAGGCTTCTATACCCAGCCCCTGTCGTTCGCGTTCGCGCCGGCCTTCATGCGCGAGACCACGGTCCGCGTTGCGGCCGAGTGGAAGCGCCCCGACCTGCTCGCGGTCAAGTGGCTGATCGAAACCGGTCACCTCAATCTCGACGATCTGATCACCCACCGGGAGGACGCCCAGCGTGCCTCGTCGGCCTACCCGGTTGCATTTGGCGATGCCGCCTGCCTGAAGATGGTTCTGGATTGGAGACACGTTTCATGACAACCCCCGGCATTTCTGCTTCAGCACCCCTGCAGTTCATTCAGATGGATCGTCTGCGCGCCGAAGCGGCGATCGAACCCGATCCGGTCAGCACCTCGCCGGCCACCAAAGAGACCCAGATCATTGCGATCTACGGCAAAGGCGGCATCGGCAAAAGCTTCACCCTCGCCAACCTCTCCTACATGATGGCGCAGCAGGGCAAGAAGGTTCTGCTGATCGGCTGCGACCCCAAGAGCGACACCACCTCGCTGCTGTTCGGTGGCCGCGCCTGCCCGACAATCATCGAAACCTCCTCGCGCAAGAAGCTCGCCGGCGAAGCGGTCTCCATCGGTGATGTCTGCTTCAAGCGTGACGGCGTGTTCGCGATGGAACTCGGCGGCCCTGAGGTCGGTCGCGGCTGCGGTGGACGCGGCATCATCCACGGCTTCGAAACCCTCGAAAAACTCGGCTTTCACGACTGGGGCTTCGATTACGTCCTGCTCGACTTTCTGGGCGACGTGGTCTGCGGCGGCTTTGGCCTGCCGATCGCCCGGGACATGTGCCAGAAGGTCATCGTCGTCGCCAGCAACGACCTGCAGTCGCTCTATGTGGCCAACAACGTCTGCTCGGCGGTCGAGTATTTCCGCAAGCTCGGCGGCAATGTCGGTGTAGCCGGCATGGTGATCAACAAGGACGACGGCACCGGTGAGGCTGCGGCCTTTGCCGAAATTGCCGGCATCCCGGTGCTGGCCGCCATCCCGGCCCACGAAGACATCCGCCGCAAGAGCGCGAGCTACGAAATCATCGGCCGCCCCGGCACAGCCTGGGCGCCGCTCTTCGAGACCCTCGCCACCAATGTCGGCGAAGCCCCGCCGATGCGGCCCAAGCCCCTGTCACAAGACTCGCTGCTCGGCCTGTTCTCGGCGTCGGCGGTCGGTCGCGATGTGGTGCTCGAGCCGGCAACGCTGGTTGACATGGTCGGCAAGGTCGAATCGACCAAAGCCTCGCTTGAAGTCGTCTACGACGACGCGGCCTGACGGAACCCTGACGATGGATCAGCCGCAACCGCCCTCTGTGCCCAACCCGCAAGCCCTGAAGGAAGATGGGCTGGGTTGCCATTCGGGCGCCGAAACCATGCTGGCGGCCGCGGCCGCTGCAGGCAAGAGCGAGACCCTGCAGCAATACGCCGCCGACTATCCGCGCGGCCCGCACGACCAGCCTCAGAGCATGTGCCCGGCCTTCGGTTCGCTGCGCGTCGGTCTGCGCATGCGTCGCACCCAGACCATCCTGTCGGGATCGGCCTGCTGCGTCTATGGCCTGACCTTCACCTCGCATTTCTACGGCGCACGCCGCAGCGTCGGCTACGTCCCGTTCAATTCCGAGAGCCTGGTCACCGGCAAGCTCTTCGAGGACATCCGCGAATCAGTGCATGCCCAGGCCGATCCCGAGAAATTCGACGCGATCGTCATCATCAATCTGTGCGTGCCGACCGCCAGCGGCGTGCCGCTGCAGCTGCTGCCCAAAGAGATCAACGGCGTGCGAATCATCGGCATTGATGTGCCGGGGTTCGGTGTGCCGACCCATGCCGAAGCCAAGGATGTACTGGCCGGTGCGATGCTGAAATTTGCCCGCGCCGAAATCACCGCCGGCCCGGTTCAGGCACCGCGCACCGGGCGCGCTCAAAAGCCCACCATTACGCTGCTTGGCGAAATCTTCCCGGCTGATCCGGTGATCATCGGCATGATGCTCGAGCCGATGGGCCTGGCTGCAGGCCCGGTGGTGCCGACCCGCGAATGGCGTGAGCTCTATGCCGCCCTCGACTGCGCTGCGGTCGCCGCGATCCATCCTTTCTATACCGCCAGCATCCGCGAGTTCGAAGCAGCCGGTCGCAAGATCGTCGGCTCCGCACCGGTCGGCTACGACGGCACCGAAGCCTGGCTGCAATCGATCGGCACCGCCGCAGGCGTGGCGCAAGACAAGATCGACGGCGCCAAGAACCGCATCCTGCCGGCCATCAAGGGCGCGCTCGCAAAGCTGCCGATCAAGGGCCGCATCACCATGAGCGGCTACGAAGGCTCCGAGCTGCTGGTCGCTCGCCTGCTGATCGAAAGCGGCGCCGACTTGCGTTATGTCGGCAGCGCCTGCCCGCGCACCGCCTGGAGCGACCCCGACCGCGAATGGCTCGAGGCCCGCGGCGTCCATGTGCAGTTCCGGGCCTCGCTCGAGCAGGACCTCGCCGCCATGGCCGAATTCAAGCCTGATCTGGCCATCGGCACCACGCCGGTCGTGCAGGCCGCCAAGCAGGCCAGCATTCCGTCGCTCTACTTCACCAACCTGATCTCGGCGCGTCCCCTGATGGGTCCGGCCGGTGCCGGGTCGCTGGCGATGGTCATCAACAACGCGATCGCCAACAAGTCGCGCTTCGATGAAATGAAGGCTTTCTTCGGCGATGTCGGCGAAGGCTTTGCCGCCGGTGTCTGGGAAGACGTCCCCAAGGATCGGCCGGAGTTTCGCGAGCACACCCGGCGCCAGGTGATCAAGCTCCAGAAAAAGCGCAAGGCCGAGGAGATGATCTGATGCTGGTCCTCGATCATGATCGCGCCGGCGGCTATTGGGGCGCGGTCTATGTGTTCACCGCCATCAAGGGGCTGCAGGTCGTCATCGACGGCCCGGTGGGCTGCGAGAACCTGCCTGTCACCTCGGTGCTCCATTACAGCGACGCGCTGCCGCCGCATGAGCTGCCGATCGTGGTCACCGGTCTGGCCGAAGAGCAGCTTGGGCGCGAAGGCACCGAAGGCGCCATGAAGCGCGCTCATCAGACCCTCGACCCGGACCTGCCCTCGGTGGTGGTCACCGGCTCGATCGCCGAAATGATCGGCGGCGGCGTGACCCCTGAAGGCACGAACCTGCAGCGCTTCCTGCCGCGCACGATCGACGAGGACCAGTGGCAATGCGCCAACCGCGCGATGTACTGGCTGTGGTCCGAATACGGTCTGCGCAAAGTGCCCGAGCGCAAGCCCCGCGCCGCAGGCGTCAAGCCGCGCGTCAACATCATCGGCCCCTGCTACGGCACCTTCAATTCGCCAAGCGATCTGGCTGAAATCCGTCGTCTGGTGCAAGGCATCGGCGCCGACATCAACATGGTCTTCCCGCTGGGCTCGCACCTGGCCGATGTCTCGCGTCTGGTCGAGGCCGACGTCAACATCTGCATGTATCGCGAATTCGGTCGCATGCTGTGCGAAGGCCTCGATCGCCCCTATCTGCAAGCGCCGATCGGTCTGCACAGCACCACCAAGTTTTTGCGCACGCTCGGCGAGCTCCTTGACCTCGACCCCGAGCCGTTCATCGAGCGCGAGAAGCACACCACGATCAAGCCGCTGTGGGATCTCTGGCGCTCGGTCACCCAGGATTTCTTTGGCACCGCCACGTTCGGCGTGGTGGCCAACGAAACCTATGCGCGGGGCCTGCGCCACTTCCTCGAAGACGAGATGGGGCTGCCCTGCAACTTTGCGGTGTCGCGCAAGCCCGGCGAAAAGACCGACAACGATGCGGTCAGAAAACTGGTGCAGGAAAAAACGCCGCTGGTGCTCTTCGGCAGCTTCAACGAACGCATGTATCTGGCCGAGACCGGCGGGCGTGCCACCTACATTCCGGCGTCCTTTCCGGGCGCAATCATCCGACGCCATACCGGCACCCCTTTCATGGGCTACTCCGGTGCGACCTATGTCGTGCAGGAGGTGTGCAACGCGCTCTTCGATGCGCTCTTTCACATCCTGCCGCTGGGCACCGAGATGGACCGCATCGATGCAACACCCAGCCGTGCCTCGGGTGTCGGCTCAATGCCCTGGGAGCCGGAAGCGCACCGGATGTTTGAAGAAATGATCGAGGCCGAGCCAGTGCTGGTTCGGATCTCGGCCGCCAAGCGGATACGCGACCGTGCCGAACAGGACGCGCGTGCTGCAGGACAGGAAACAGTCGAAGCCGAAGGCTTCGCAAAGTTGTTCGGTCGATCGCGACTGGAACAGGCCGCGTAATGCGCGCCGGTTCCACCTCGATCGACCTGACAAGGCGCTGGGTTCGCCCGGCATTTGGGAGTCGTACCGGCAACGGTGCGGCAGTGTTGAGTAGGCCTGTCGGCGATGAGTTCGCCTCAAGGCACATTCTTTGGAGGTCTTAGCAATGGCAGAGAAAGTGAATCCGTCCGGTCTGACGGACGCAGAGTGCCAGGAATTCCACCAGTACTACGTCCAGGGTTACATCCTCTGGGCCGTAGGCGCATTCGTTGCGCACAGCCTGGTGTGGATCTGGCGTCCCTGGTTCTAACAGCGAAACCCGAAGGTGGCAATCATGGCTATGGAAAACGTTGAGCACTCATCGCAAGGGATGGTCAGACCTCTCGATGGTTTACACCTGACCTTTCTGGTGATGTTCGTCACTTTCATGACGCTTGCTGTCTTGGGGCAGATGTTGTTCTGGAACTGGCGTACCTGGCTGCCTGGGGCAGAAGGCGCGCAATCGATGTGGGACGGCTCGAAGTCGGCTGTCTACACAGTCATTTCCCATCTAAGTTGAAAAAAGGAAACAAACATGTGGCGTTATTGGCGAATCGTCGACCCCCGCATAGCGATCATCTGCACCGGTCTCCTGATTGCTTTCGTCTCGACCAGCATCCATCTGATCCAGATCAGTGGCGACCGTTACAACATCAATACCTGGCATCCGGATACCGCCAAAGCAACGGCGGCAAGGGCTGGGGCAGCAATGCAGAACACCCCGAACCCTTCGAAGTAAGAAGGTCCGGTTTTCTGCTTGACCGACGGCGCGCCGGTCTTTTTGACCGGTGTCGCCCGTCCACAAATAACGACCGAGTGCGGCCGCGCATGGGCTGAGCCGCGTCAGAGTCAGGGGATCCAATCATGGCAATGCTGAGCTTCGAAAGAAAATACCGGATACGCGGGGGCACCCTTGTCGGGGGCGATCTCTTCGATTTCTGGGTCGGCCCGTTTTACGTGGGCTTTTTTGGCGTCACGACGGCGTTCTTCGCGCTGCTTGGCACCACGATGATCCTCTGGGCAGCCGCCATGGGTCCGACCTGGAACCTCTGGCAGATCAGCATTGCTCCGCCCGATCTTTCCTATGGCCTTCGATTCGCGCCGCTGATGGAGGGTGGGCTGTGGCAAGTCATCACAGTCTGCGCGCTCGGTGCCTTCGGTTCATGGGCGCTTCGTCAGGTCGAGATCTGCCGCAAGCTCGGCATGGGCTATCACGTGCCGGTTGCCTTCAGCTTCGCGATCTTTGCCTACTTCACGCTGCAGGTGATTCGCCCGGTTCTGATGGGCGCATGGGGCAATGCCTTCCCTTACGGCATTTACTCGCACCTCGACTGGGTGAGCAACGTCGCCTACCAGTACCTGCACTTTCACTACAACCCGGCGCACATGATCGCGGCGAGTCTGTTCTTCGCGACCACGCTGGCCTTGTCGATGCACGGCGGTCTGGTGCTGTCGGCGGTCAACCCGAAGGCGGGCGAGACGGTCAAGACGCCCGAGCATGAGGACACCTTCTTTCGCGATCTGATCGGCTACTCGGTCGGCACCTTGGGCATCCACCGCCTGGGCCTGTTCCTCGCGCTGTCGGCGGTCTGGTTTGCAGCGCTTTGCATCGTGATCAGCGGTCCGTTCTGGACCCGCGGCTGGCCCGAGTGGTGGGGCTGGTGGTTGAACCTGCCGATCTGGCAAAACTAGTCCGGACCGAGTCGAGGAGATCCAACATGGCTGAATATCAAAATCTGTTTACAACGGTCCAGCCGACCGGCCCGACCCAGTCGGGCGTTCCGCTGCCCCGTGAAGACTGGCAACGCGTCGGCGAGCCCTTTCACGTTCACCTTCTGGGTCGACTGGGCAATGCCCAGATCGGTCCGGTCTATCTCGGTACGTTGGGCGTGGCGTCGCTGCTCTTCGGAACCCTGGCGTTCAACATCATCGGCTTCAACATGCTGGCGTCGGTCGACTGGAACCCCATCCAGCTCGTGCGCCAGCTCTTCTGGCTCGCGCTCGAGCCGCCGCCGCCGAGCTATGGCCTGAGCATCCCCCCGCTGGCCCATGGCGGCTGGTGGCTGATCGCCGGCTTCATGCTGACCACCTCGATCCTTCTCTGGTGGGCCCGAACCTATCGGCGGGCGCGCCAGCTGGGGCTGGGCACGCATGTGGCCTGGGCGTTTGCCGCCGCCATCTGGCTTTATCTGGTCTGCGGTTTTTTCCGTCCGGTCATGATGGGCAGCTGGTCTGAGGCGGTGCCTTTCGGCATCTTCCCGCACCTCGATTGGGTGTCTGCGCTGTCGCTGCGCCATGGCAACCTGTTCTACAACCCCTTCCATGCGCTCTCGATCGTCTTCCTCTACGGCTCGGTGCTGCTGTTTGCCATGCACGGCGCAACCATCCTGGCGGTCAGCCGGTATGGTGGCGAGCGCGAGATCGAGCAGATCGTCGATCGAGGCACCGCATCCGAGCGCGCCGGCCTGTTCTGGCGTTGGACGATGGGCTTTAACGCGACGATGGAATCGATTCACCGCTGGGCCTGGTGGTTTGCAGTGCTGTGCCCGCTGGTCGGTGGCATCGGCATCCTGCTGTCCGGCCCGGTGGTCGACAACTGGTATCTCTGGTCGGCCAAACACGGTGTCGTGCCTTCCTACCCCACCAGCTACAAGGTGGTGGTCGATCCGGCACTGCAGCGTCCTGTGGCCCCGGTCGCCAAGTCGCTCGACGGCACCGCTGCTCGTACCGCAACCGGTGCAGTGGTCTATTTCCCGGTGGCGTCGCCCGCGATCGTCGATGCGCAGACCGCCGTGATCAAGGAACTCGCCGCCGAACTGACCGCCAAGCCCGACCTCAAGGTCAGCATCTCGGGCTACCACTCGGCCACCGGCGACAAGGCCATGAACGAGGAACTGTCCAAGAAACGGGCGTTCGCGGTTCGGGACGCGCTGGTGAGCTCAGGCATCGCCGAAGACCGTCTGGTCCTCGAAAAGCCGATGCAGACCGAAGCGAATATTTCTGGTGAAGACGCCTCTGCACGTCGCGTCGAGATCAATATGATGGGGGCAAAATAAAATGATGCGAGGATTTCGCTTCAGGTCGCTCATCCTGTCAGTTGCAGCGCTTGCTGTGCTGGCAGGTTGCGAGCGACCGCCAATCGAGAGTGTTCAGTCAGGCTACCGCGGCACCGGCATGCAGCAGCTCTACAACCAGCGGCTGCTCGTCACCCAGGCCTCGCTCAACACAGCGCCCGAGCCGGCCGCTGCGGCGAGCGCCGACGGCCCGAAAGCCAAGGACGTCTACCAGAACGTCAAGGTGCTCGGCGAGCTGAGCGTCGGTGAGTTCGCCCGCAACATGGTGGCGATCACCCAGTGGGTCGCCCCTAATGAAGGCTGCACCTACTGCCACAACGCCGCCAACTTCGCCGACGACTCGAAATACACCAAGGTCGTGGCCCGGCGGATGCTGCAGATGACGCAACACGTCAATGCCGAATGGAAGTCTCATGTGGGCGCAACGGGGGTGACCTGCTACACCTGCCACCGCGGTAATCCGGTGCCCAACCAGGTCTGGTTTGCGCCGGCCGACAAGCGCTCGACCGGCGCCTTGCTCGGTGACCTCGAAGGCCAGAACCAGCCGGCTGCATCAGTGGCCTATTCGTCGCTGCCCTACGATCCGCTCAGCCATTATCTGCAGGATGCCAAGCCGATCCGGGTCAACGGGAATGAAGCACTGGCCATGACCGGCGCTGCGGCAAACCGCAACTCGACCAAGCAGGCCGAGTTCACTTATGGCCTGATGATGCACATGTCGCAGTCGCTGGGCGTCAATTGCACCTACTGCCACAACACCCAGTCGTTTCAGTCGTGGGATGTCTCGCCGCCAACCCGGGCAACCGCCTGGTATGGCATCCGGATGGCCCGCGACCTCAACAACGACTACATGACGCCGCTGACCGCTACCTTCCCGGCCCATCGCCTGGGACCCAAGGGTGATGTGGCGAAAGTGGCCTGTGGCACCTGCCACCAGGGCGCCTTCAAGCCGCTCTACGGCGCCGAGATGGCCAAGCACCATCGTGAACTGCTCGGACCGCTGCCGGTCACGGTGGCTGCCGCTGCACCGTCGGCCACTGCATCGGCCACCGCTGCCGGAATGCCGGCATCGGATGCGAGCGCCACAGGTGCTGCCGCTTCTGCAGCCGGCGCGCCGGCTGCAGCCACCCCGGCTGCCGGTGCAGGCACGGCAACCGACAACAAGATGGTCGGAACCAACTGAATGCGGGCATCGCTCGGTCGGCCAGAAGACATCCTGGCCGACTTGCCCTGAAACAAAAGCATGACTCAGGGTACGTTCTTGAATGGCCGAGGCGGGCGTGATTCTCAGGGTATCCCCCGCTTCGATCAGGCAGTGCCAGAAGGCGGCTACCTCTGGTGGTACCTCGACGCTCTGAGCGACGACGGGCGCCATGGTCTGAGCATCATTGCCTTCGTCGGCAGCGTCTTTTCCCCCTACTACGCCTTCTCGCGGGCCTTCGGTCAAGGCGACCCGGAGGACTTCTGCGCGATCAATGTCGCACTCTACGGCGACGGCGGCAAACGCTGGGCGATGACCGAGCGGGGCCGGCGAAGCACGCACCGCAGCGAACGGGAGTTTGTGGTTGGTCCAAGCCGAATGGCCTGGGACGGTGAAGCTCTGGTTGTCGAATTCAATGAACGCTCGGCGCCGCTAGCGCGGCGAGTAAAGGGCCGGATCAGACTCAAGCCGAGCGCGCTGTGCCACTTTGTCACCAGCCTGGATGCGAACGGGCGCCACCGCTGGGGGCCGATCGCACCGTGCGCGCGGATCGACGTGCAGCTGGAGCAGCCGAGCGTGCGCTGGAGCGGCCCGGCCTACATGGATTCGAACGAAGGAGACGAAGCGATCGAAAATGCGTTCGTCGATTGGGATTGGTCACGAGCGCGACTGCATGACGGCAGTACCGCGGTCATTTACGACGTCAGACCATCGATCGGCCCCGGCCGCGTGATTGCGCAGCGATTCGCAACCGATGGCACCACCAGCCCTTTCGAGCCGCCTGCTCGCCAGCGGCTGCCCGCCTCGAAGTGGCGCGTCGCGCGCAGCGTTCACACCGATCCCGAAACGCCTGCGCGAGTTGTCGAAACGCTCGAGGACACGCCCTTTTATGTTCGCTCGACGCTGGCCTCGCGGCTGCTCGGCGAACAGGTGGTCTCGATACACGAATCGCTCAGCATACCGAGACTGGTCTCGCTGCCGGTCAGGCTGATGCTGCCGTGGCGTATGCCGCGACTGGCCTGACCCTCGGCCCCGACACTCACCGCAAATCCGGTCTGACCCAGCCGTCGCTGGTCCTGTCGAGATGAACCGATTCGGCGGCCTGCACGCAAGCTGTCGCGCAGGGCCGCCATCGTCAGTCGGCCTTATCAGTCGAGCTTGACGCCCACCGCTTGCGCTTCGGCAATCCAGATCGGAGCGATGTCGCGCCACATGCGCAGCGCATCTTCACGGCCCTTGGTGGCGTCCGGAATCGCGAAGTTCTCGCGCAACTGCTTTGCGCGCGGTGTGTCGTTACCATCAACCGCCACCTTCGACAGCTTCTCGAGAATGTCTACCGGCACGCCAGCCGGTGCGGTGATCGCGAGGCCGCCATCGAGGCGGCAAATTTCACCCTTGATGCCCTGCTCGACCAGCGTGGGCAGATTGGGAAACTTCGGGCAGCGGACCAGACCGGTTGCAGCAATCGCCCTCACACCCTTGCCCTGGACGACGGCATAGGCCTGATAGCTGCCGACAGCCATCTCATGCTGCCCGCTGCCCATATCGACCCACATCGGTGCTTCGCCCTTGTACTGAACCGTCTCGATCTTTGTGCCGTAGAGCTTGTTGAAGTTCTCGGCAAGCATGTGCGGATAAGACGCCGGTGCGTACGAGCCCATGATGCTGGGATTCTTGCGCGCGTACTCGATCAGCTCCATGGTGTTCCTGGCCGGCACCCGCTCGGGCACCGCCAGCAGCAGCGGCCCCGACGGAAAGACCGTCACCGGCGTGATGTCCTTGGCCAGATCGAAGGGCAGCTTGCTGTAGAGCACCCGGTTCTGCCAGACCGCGCCGGTCGTGGTCGCCAGCAGTGTGTAGCCATCGGCGGGTGATTTGACGACCGCATCGATCGCAATATTGCCGCCAGCACCCAGCCTGTTTTCGACGATCACGGGCTGGTTGTAGCGCGCGGTGATCTGCTCGGCAAACATCCGGGCATAGGCGTCGGTGAGGCCGCCGGGCGCAAAGCCCACGATGATCCGAATCGGTTTGGACGGCCAGGGCGCAGCCTGCGCACGAGCACTGCGAGTCGGAAGCGAAAGGCCGGTGGCAGCGCCAGCGGCAGCAAGCATCAGGTTGCGACGGGTGTTCTGGGTCATGGTTGTCTCGTCTCCTAGAGCCGTCATGCGGCGGGGTGAGGCGAATCCTACCGAAGTCTGTCAGGTTGCGGGTGAGAAACCACGATGCGGTCATTCCTTGCTGCCGCGTTGCAGGCGCTCCAGCGCACGCTGATGCTCGCGCGGCCCGAATGACGAGGCGAGGCGTCCTTCGGCGGCCAGGCCTTCGAGATAGAAGCGTTCGATATCGGGCGCCGCCTTGAGCAGATCACGCTCGAAGAGCGGCGTGTGCAGCCAGGGTCTGAGCCAGTGCAGGATTCGGACCCAGCCAGGCACCCAGATTCGGCGGTCGCGCCGGGCAATGCCATCGACCATGCGAGCGGCGGCCTCGTCCGGATCGATGTCGGTGTTCATCGGACCCGGAACGGTCTGGCGCAGTCGCACGAACCCGGGATGCAGTGCGCCTTCGGTGACCAGCGCGGTCTTGACCCAGGAGGCATGGATGACGCCGATCCCGACGCCTTGCGTGGCGAGTTCAATGCGCCATGAATTGCACATCGCCTCGACGGCGGCTTTCGATGCCGCATAGGCCGACATCGCCGGCGGGTGTGCGAACGATGACACCGACGCCGACACCGCGATGAAGCCCCGCTGTCGGATCAGTTCGGGCAAGGCGGCGCGCACGGTATTGAACACGCCCATGACGTTGACCTCGTAGCAGCGCCTCCATGCCGCGGGTTCGATGTGGGCGAGTTGTCCGAAGGCCGCAACCCCGGCATTGGCCCAGACGACATCAATGCGCTGGTAGCGGTCGATGACCGCCGCCACTGCCGCCTCACAGTCGGCTGCGCAGGTGACATCAGCCACCAGCGCCATCGTGTTCCCACCGATCGCGGCGGCAGCCGCCTCGACAGTGTCGCGATCGCAATCGACCAGCACCGGCTGCGCACCGCGCCGATGCAGCTCGCGGGCACCGGCCGCGCCGATACCGGCCCCCGCGCCGGTAACCAGGACCACCTTGCCTGCCAGCGATGGAGGGTGTCCCATCAGGCCTTCAACCACAGCCGACTCAGCGCAGCGCCTGGTGAGGCGCTCACTCAGTGCACCTTGGCGATCATGAAATACAAAATTGGCAGCGGCAGGAGGGTCGCCACTGCACCCGTGATCTGCCACAGCCGCGACAGCCGCAGATATTCATCCGTAATCGTGTCGGTCGTCGCCAGAATCCTGCGCTGCCTGAGCTGGATCGGCATCAGCACGAAGGCCCAGATCAGCCCCGAGAGCCCCAGCAGCAGGTAGGACCAGCGTATCCACGGATTGAGTGCCTCACCGCCCATCGGCGCCGCCATCAGGTAGCCGGTAATGACCACACCGAGCGATCCGCTGAGGGTAAACAGCAGGTCGGTGATCAGCACCAGCCGATTGCTGAAGGAGATGATCTTGTGATCGCGCGTTCGCTCGGCAAGCGCGGCCCAGGTTCCGCTGACGATCACATTGCCAAGGAAGAGACAGGCACTGGCGATATGAATGGTTTTGATCGCGGCGCTCATCGGGGGCGGCCTGTCTCAGATTCCGCCTCGTCGTCTGGATCAGCGGTCTGCTCGGACAAGGCGGCGGCGCGCGCGGCCGCCTTTTCGCGCTCGATCCTGAGGTCGCGAAACTGCCACCAGCAAAATGCAGCAACACCCGCACCGATCACGCCGACCTCGATCAGCTTCAAGGCCGTATCCATCGCAGCCCGATCAGCGTGTGCCAGGCCCGCGTCAACGGGCCAGACGGTCCTGCTCGGACAGTCGCTCAAAGAGATCGGTCGCCCAGACGACCTTCTCGTCGAAGGACCTGCGGCGAGCCTTGCCGGCGACGCGGGCAGTTTGCCGCTCGTTGACGGTGTCGGCGGCCGCATTGACCAGAAAGGCGATCGCGGGCAAAGGGCCGGTCGCCGGGTCGGCAGCGCGCGGAACCATCAGCAATGCAGACGATGCGCGCGAAATCAGCATCAGCTTGCGGCGGCCCGACACCACCGCCCTGCGGCTGATCGAATCGAAGCCATGCCGGCGCACTTCTTCGCCGATCTCGGCATAGACCAGTTGGGCTGAGCGAATCGCCGGGCGGCAATCGCGCGGCAACGCCGCAATGCCGGCTTGCGAACGCTGGTAAAGATCGTCGGCGGCCTTGAGCAGGCGCTCGATCACACTGGCGATGGCTTCGTTGAAGACCGGCGAGCGCAGCCAGCTGTCGGCATCGATTCCTGCTTCGCGCAGCCACTGCAGCGGCAGATAGAGCCGGCCTTCGCGGGCATCTTCGCCGACGTCGCGGGCAATATTGGTGAGCTGCATCGCGACACCGAGTTCACAGGCGCGTGCCAGTGCATCGGCCGATCGGGTTTCCATGATGAGCGCCATCATTGCGCCCACGGTTCCGGCAACGCGCGCGCCATAGGCCTGCACATCGGCAAGCGTCTCGTAGCGGCGGCCTTCGGCATCCCAGAAAAAACCCTCAAGCAGGCCATCGAGCAACTCGCGCGGGATACCGTACTGACGCACCACCGGCAGCAGGGCGCGATCAGCATCGACCGGCTCGGGTCGTCCGGCATAGATCGCATCGAGACGCCGCTGCAGATCGCGATAGGCACCCGGTTTGTCGACGCCATCATCGATCGCATCATCGGCGAGCCGGCAGAAAGCATAGAGCGCGGTGGCAGGTGCGCGAACCCTCGACGGCAACAGCAGGGAGGCGGCAAAGAAGGTCTTTGAACCACCCTGCATGAGGGTGCGCAAGGCCTTGGCATCATCGATCGGGCCGCTCGAATCAGACGACAGCGTGGGACCGGTGTGTTCGTCGACTGTGGTCGAAGAGGATCGAGGCGAAAAGGATCGAGTCGAGAACTGCGGGGTCGAAGGCTGCATGATCGCTCGCTGAATTCGAAGTGGGTCAGGTCGCCGGCGGGCGCAGGACGGGCAGCGCGGCATCGACGGGAAGCACCGATGTCGTGGTGCGGCGGGACGTCGAGGTATCAGTGTCGGCTTTGGCGGTTTCGCGGTTGCGGATGGCCCAGCGCCACAAGGCTGTTGACGACAGGGGCAGCACCAGCAGCCAATGCTCAAGGATGGCCAGCGCCAGCATCGTGCCGACCAGCGCCAGGCCCACCGACTGGTCGATGGTGGTTGCCGGATCGCAGGCGCTCATGAAGATCAGCGCAGCCACGACTGTTGAGATGCCCACCGCGAACGGGAAAAACGCATTCATCGGGCGGCGTCGGAAAAAGCTCTGCATATAGGTCAGGTGCGGCGGCAAAAACTCTTCGCTGAGATTGCGAACGCCAAAGTAGAGATTGAGCTTGGCACTGGTGCGCATCACCCAGAGCACCAGGAAGGTCCAGGTACCGATCTGATTAGGCGCATCCCAGGTGATCGAAATGATGGCCGCGCCTGCAGCGAGAATGCCGAGTTCGTGCCACAGAATCGCCTGCACCGCCTGCGAGAACCTCGTCCAGCCGGTCAGGCCAGGTTCAGAGGGAGTGCGCCGCGGTCCGGTGATCCAGCCGGTCAGAAACGTCAGCTCGTGCCAGCCCCACACCAGCAACGCACAGGTAAAGGCGCAATAGACACCCGAGACCGAGGTCTGGTTGGCGGTATGGGCCAGCCCGAAGAGTGCAGCGACCGCAAGCAGACTGGACACCACCAGACTCCAGCGAAAAGTCCCGCGCGGCAGGCCGTCGAGTATCAGGATCAACCCGGTACTCGCCCACCAGATGATCACCGCGAAGACGACTGCGGCAGGGACGGAGAGCATGTCAGCAGTCGCCTTGATGAATCAGCTGAGCGTGTCGTCGACTCACCACGCCGGCACGGCGCGGACGTTCGAAGGCAGTTCGTTGTGAACCACCGGCACGAAATACAGCCGCGCAAAGGTCGCCAGACCTCGCGCTGCCCAACCCGCCTGCTGGAGACGACCCACCAGCCCGCCGCGCTTTTTGGCCGCGGTGATACCGGTCTGGACCGCGAGCAGCTTGTCGAGACCCGCGCGAAACGCAGGGTTGTCGATATCGAGCGTGATCGGAAACACCTGCTTCGAAATCTCGGACGTGATCCGGAACACGGTGTAGTCGTAGTCAGTCGAATCGAAGCCCATCGCGTGATGGAGCATGGGTCGGGTGTGATCGCGCACGTACATGGTGGCGTAGACCGCCAGCAAGAAGAAGCGGATCCAGTAGACATTGCCGCCGCGCAGCAGATTCGGGTTGGCACGCATGATCAGTGCGAACGATTCGCCGTGGCGGAACTCGTCATTGCACCAGCGATGGAACCACTTGAAGATCGGGTGGAAGCGCTTGTCGGGATGGCGTTCGAGCTGGCGAAAGATCGTGATGTAACGCGCGTAGCCGATCTTCTCGGACAGATAGGTCGCGTAAAAAATGTACTTCGGTTTGAAGTAGGTGTAGGCCTTGTTGCGCTTGAGATTGCCCAGGTCGAGGCCGATGCCGAGGTCCTTGAGCGACTGATTGATGAAGCTGGCATGGCGCGACTCGTCGCGCGCCATGAAGCGCATCAGCGCCTTGATATCGGGATTCTCGACGTTTTTCTGAATTTCGTTGTAGAGGATGCAGCCGGAAAACTCGGAGGTCACTGACGAAATCAGGAAGTCGATGAACTCCTGGCGCAGCTCGGGCGACACCTTCGAGAACACCTCTTCGACTTCGGCCACGAATTCGGGCGTGCGCTGGAAGTGGTCGTGGTTATTGTCGCCCTCGTACTCGGCCATCATCGCGTCCCACTCGGCCCGCACCGGCGAGATATCGAGACGGTTCATGGCGGCGAAGTCGGTGGTGTAGAACTTCGGGCTCAGGAGCGTGTCTTCCTTGGCTTTGCTGGCAGCGGCTTCGGAGGTGGTGACGGCTTCCATGGTCGACATGTCTGAGGTCCTGCGTTATTTGCCGGCGGCAGCCGACGGAGTCAAGAACTGCTCGAATTTTCCTGAATTTGAAGGTCCGAATGATTCAAGATCGATACGCTGGCCGGTCGCAGGATCGACCAGCGTCAGTCTACCGTTTGAATGTGCGATCAGCTCGAAGGGCAGTTCAGAGCCTAGCCCGCGGGCATGACGCTCGCGCGCCAGGGCGCGCACCGTGCCACGCAAGAAGCCTTGCTCGCCGGTGAGTTCGGCGATGACCTGGCCATTGGCACCATCAATGATCGCCACGCCGCCGTTGGGCCGGTCTTCAAAGCGCAGTGCACGCTGAGCAGTGACATCGGGCATCGACTGGCGAATCTGGTCGGGGCCATTGCCAGTGATCCGGACCAGGCCGACGCTGATCAGCGAAAACGCGATCAGCCCGCCAGCGCACCAGAGCACCCACCGGGGAAAGCTGTCCGGCGCCTTCTTCGGCATGACCGGACCGAGTGGCTGGGTCATCGCGTCGCTCATCAGCTCATGCTCGGCTGCAGTGTGACCGGCTTGACGGCAGCGCCATTCGCGGTCGTGGGCATCGGCTGCACCGGCCTCTCATTGACCTGCGACCAAGCCTGCGACAGCAGCGCTGCGACATTGGCGGCATCGGGCACCGAACGCAGCGTCGGCTCGGGATGCGCCAGCCGCCAGGCACGGACATGCGGCCAGAGGTGGAAATAGGCAATGTGATCCGAGCCAGACAACGACAGGGCAATGTCGCCGCACCCATCATCGATCATTTTGATGTCAGCCGAGCGCAGGGTCTTCAAGGGCAGGTTAAAGCTCAGCGTGAGCACGACGCCGACGCGCATCACCACACGACGATCGGTGAGGGTGTAGACCGTGGTGCGACACGCCAGCCAGGCCAGCACAGCGATCGTCCCTAGCGCAAGCACCGCCAGCACGGTCGGCAGCGCCATCAGCGCCACCGCGTCTCGCAGCGAGGCTGCGTCGGGCAGAACCGTGTAGGCGCGTAATGCCAGCATGGCCGCGAAATAGATCGCGAGCGTGCGCAGGTGGAACGCGGTTCGGGCCAGCTTGCGAAAATCGGGCGAACCCTGCCAGAGGATTCGCTCGTTTTCCGGAAGCCGTTCCGGCAGGCCGTGCTGCGGCTCGAACTCGAACTCGTGACCGGTGTGCTGGACGTTCACAGGAGGGGCTCCAGACGCTTGGGATCGGCATAGAGCGTGCCGCCACCGTAGTAGGCCATGATCTTCTCTTCTTCAAGCAGCGTGACCTGCTCGCCATGCTTCAGACCGGGGACAGCGCCGAAGTGATGGCCATAGATCGAATTGACCTCGACGGCATTGCGACGTATCCGCGCAAAGGTCATCGGCAGCAGCACGGTACGCGATCCGGCATCGGTGTTGGTCTCGACCTCAAGATAGCGAAACAGCATCTCCGAGGTATCGAGCCAGACATCGCGCACGATGCCACCCTGCTTGCCGTCGCCACCCAGCACCGGCAGGCCGCGCGGATCGACGTCCTGCTTGGCAACGTCGTAGCCGGCCAGCACGCGCAACGGACGGATCACCGCTTCGCCGTGAATGTTGAGCTCGGGAACGTCGGCACGAATCGCATAAGCACCGGGCCCGACACCGTCGAGCATCGGATTGCCGGTGGGCTCGACCGGTGAGCCCGGCATCCCGCTGGTAGGCACGAAGGCACGCGGCGGTTCACCCCTGTTGAGATCGGGAACCACCACTTCATGGCCGTTGGCCAGCTTGAAGACTTTGGGTTCAGGAATCGGAAAGCCCGTGACGACTGCTCGCCCGAGACTGTCGGACTCCATCGGATAGCCCTCGCGATGATTTTCGCGGGCGAGGTAATAGATCAGGCCAGCGAAGAAAATCCAGAACGCATAAAGCAGCAACTGCGCGAGATCAATGTAGCCGGTAATGGCCCCAACTTGCATGATGACTTCTCCTTCTGAATGGATTCGATTAACCGGGCAGTTCGGCAAGCCCGAACTTGCGTTCCGACAAGGGGACCACCGTTCCGCGCCCAACCAGCGGTCCGATGGCAATCAGGGTGACAAACAGCAGCGACAACTCAAGGGCATAGACAACACCGTAGCCGGTGACCGGCATCGCAAGCGCCTCGCCCAGCGCCCCGGCGGTCGCAAGACCCGAAAAGACATCCCGGATCAGTCCGCCGCCTGCAATCGACAGCCCGGCAGCGGTCGCCTGCACCGCACCCCAGGCGCCGAGCGCCAGTCCGACAAAGCCACGTTCTTCCATCCGCATGGCGGCAGTCAGGGTGCCGACCGAAAAGAGGCCGCCACCAAACCCGACACAGGCCGCACCGAGGCGAAACATCGTGGGCGAATCGGCAGGCGCTGCAAAGAGCACCGCCAGAAAGGCAGGCAGACCGGCCAGCGCGCCATAAGCAGCAACCCGCAAGGGATCGGTGCCGCTCGCCAACGCCCTGGCGGCAAGCGCAAAACCAACGAGCGAACCTGCCGCCATCATCGCGGTCAGTGCACTGGTTGCGCCAACGCTCAGACGAAGGATTTCGCCGCCATAGGGCTCAAGGATGATGTCCTGCATGTTGAAGGCCGCCGTACCCAGGCCCACGGTCCAGAGAAACCGGCGCGCCCGCCCGGTACTGATGAAGCGCCGCCAGGCATCCCGAAAGGATGGCTCGACCTGGGCCTTGAGCATGGCTGCGCGCTGGGGGTTGCGTGCCTCCTGCTTCCACAGCGCAATGCTGTTGAGCACCAGCGTGATCAAGGCCGAGCCCTGCACCACCTGCACCAGGGTCTTGGGCGCGAAGTCGGCCAGCACAAAGCCAAAAAACGTGCCGCTTCCGACCATGCCGATCAGCAGCATGACGTACATCAGGGCAACCACCCGCGGGCGGGTTTCCTCGTCGGCAAGGTCGGTGGCCAGCGCAAGACCGGCAGTCTGTGCGGTCTGCAGGCCAATGCCGACCACCAGGAAGGCGAAGGCCGCGGCGGTCTGTCCCACCCAGGGAGGTGTCGGTACCGCGCCCTGGCCAGACAGCACCAGCAAGGCGAAGGGCATGATCGCCAGTCCGAAGAACTGCAGCATCGTGCCGGTCCAGATGAAGGGCACACGCCGCCATCCGAAGGCCGAACGATGGATGTCTGATTTGTAGCCGGTAAAGGCGCGAAACGGCGCGACCAGCAGGGGCAAGGCAACCATGAACGCGACCAGCCAGGCCGGAACACCAAGCTCCACGATCATGACCCGATTGAGCGTGCCGACGATGAGTGCGGCGGCCATGCCGACCGTCACCTGAAACAGCGACAGACGCAGCAGACGCCCCAGCGGCAGGCCGGCACTGGCCGCATCGGCAAACGGCAGATAGCGGGCATCGATCGACTTCAGGAGCTGCGTAAAGCGCTTGCCCTTGGTCTTCGATTTCATCGTCGCACTCATTTGCGCCGCCACTCGATCGCTTGGGAGGTGTAAAAGCCGGTCGACACCCGAAACGTGCGACCCGATTCCCAGCCCTGCAGCTGCGGCAGGGCATCCAGCTTCTTCTTCAGCTTTCCGGCAGCAACCGGGACGATCCAGGGCGCGCGATTGGCGCGCGGAAACGCACGGCCCACCACGCGCATCGTGGCCAGCAAAGGCGTACGAGGCGCAAAGGTGAAGAGCACCGAGTCGCGGGTACGCGGCGCCAGGGCCGCGAGGGCGCGCAGCACATCGTCGGGCTCGTAATGAATCAGGGAGTCCATGCCGACCACATGATCGAACTCACCCAGCGCCGGATCGAGCATGTCGCCTGCGCGAAAGTCGATACTCGACGGATTGATGTCCACCGGCAGGCGGTCACGCGCCAGATTGACCAGCGTGGGCGAGAGATCGATCGCCACCACCTGCGCACCCATGCGAGCGCACTCGACCGCCAGCGCGCCTGTGCCGCAACCGGCATCCAGCACCCGCTTGCCGCGCAGATCATCGGGCAACCAGTTGAGCAGGGTCTCGCGCATCTTGTCGCGCCCGGCGCGCACGGTCGCGCGAATGCCGCTGACCGGTGCCGACGAGGTCAGTCGGGCCCAGGCTTCCACCGCGGTGCTATCGAAGTAGTGCTCGATCTCGCCGCGACGATCCAGGTAGGTGGTGTCGTTCATGGGATCAGGCTTCAATCGAATCCAAGCAGGTCAAAAATGTCGCGGTCTTTCAATGCTTCGGGCGCCAGCGGATCAGTGCCCGCCCAGAGTGCTGCAGCCAGTCGCATGTATTCGTTCTGCACGGCCTCGAGCTCAGGCGAATACTCCATCTCGAAGAGCGTCGACTTCTTCAGGCGGCTGCGCCGGATGACGTCGAGATCAGGGAAATGCGCCATCCGCTTCAAGCCGACGCGATCATTGAATTTGTCGATCTGATCGGTGTCCTTGCTGCGGTTGGCAATCACGCCACCGAGGCGCACGTTGTAGTTCTTGGCCTTGGCGGCAATCGCCTGAACGATCCGGTTCATCGCGAAGATCGAATCGAAATCATTGGCCGTCACGATCAGTGCACGATCGGCATGCTGAAGGGGCGCGGCAAAACCGCCGCACACCACATCGCCCAGCACATCGAAGATCACCACGTCGGTGTCCTCAAGGAGGTGATGCTCCTTGAGCAGTTTGACGGTCTGCCCCACGACATAGCCGCCACAACCGGTGCCGGCCGGCGGGCCGCCGGCTTCGACACACATCACGCCGTTGTAGCCCTCGAAAACGAAGTCTTCGAGGCGCAGCTCTTCAGCGTGAAAGTCGACCGACTCGAGTACGTCGATGACGGTGGGCATCAGCTTCTTGGTCAGGGTAAAGGTCGAATCGTGTTTGGGATCGCAGCCGATCTGCAGCACGCGCTTGCCGAGCTTGGAGAAGGCCACCGACAGATTCGATGAGGTGGTGCTCTTTCCGATACCGCCCTTGCCATAAACCGCGAAGACCTTGGCATTGCCGATCTTGAGGTTGGGGTCGAGCTGCACCTGCACACTGCCGGCGCCATCGGCGCCCCGTGATGGGCGCTTGATGTCGGAGAACGGAACTGTTGCGGTTGTCATGCTGGGGTACCTTCGTAAACGCCTTCGAGCCGGTCTTCGAGTTCCTCGCTGGCTCTGCGCAAGGCCTCAAGCATCTCGGGCTCGGGCGTCCAGTACTGACGATCCGAAGCTTCGAGAAGCCGATTGGCCACACGCGCGGACGCGGTGGGATTGAGCTGGGCCAGCCGTTCACGCATCTCGGGATCGAGCATGAATGTTTCGGACAGCTGCTTGTAGACCCAGGGCTGGACTTGCCCGGTCGTTGCCGACCAGCCCATGGTGTTGGTGACATGCGCCTCGATCTGGCGCACACCTTCGTAGCCATGCTTCAGGATGCCTTCGAACCATTTCGGGTTGAGCATGCGCGTGCGGGTCTCGAGCGCCACCTGATCTTCAAGGGTGCGGACCGTGCCTTCGCCGCGGGTCTGATCGCCGATGAAGACCGGCGGCGCCTTGCCGCCGCGAGCCCGCTTGACCGCACCGGTGATGCCGCCCAGCGTATCGAAGTAGTTGTCGACAGTGGTCACGCCAAGCTCAACTGAATCGAGGTTCTGATAGGTGAGCTGCACATCGGCCAGCACGCTTTGCAACAGCGCCGACTGCTGCACTGCAAGTCCACCACGGCCATAGGCGAAGCCCTTGCGGCGCGAATAGGTTTCAGCGAGTTCGTCTTCCTCGGTCCAGCGGCTGCTCTCGACGAGGTTATTCACATTTGAGCCGTAGGCGCCTTCTGCATTGCCATAGACACGAAGCGACGCGATCTCAAGCGTGCACCCATGCTCCAGCTGATAGGCCAGCGCATGCTTGCGGATAAAGTTCATCTCGGGGGCTTCATCGGCGGAAGCGGCCATGAAAGCGGCTTCGGCCAGCAGTTTGATCTGCAGCGGCATCAGATCGCGGAAGATGCCCGAGATCGTCACCATCACGTCGATCCGCGGACGGCCGAGTTCGGTGAGAGGCACGAGCGTGGCGCCTGCGATGCGGCCATAGCTGTCGAAGCGCGGCACCGCTCCCATCAGCGCCAGGGCCTGCGCGAGCGGGCCACCTTCGGACTTCAGATTGTCGCTGCCCCACAGGACCATCGCGATGGTTTCGGGCAGCGAATTGCCACCGTTGACATAAGTATCTAGCAGTCGCTGCGCCTGAGCTGCGCCATCGCGCATCGCAAAGGCACTTGGAATGCGGAAGGGATCGAAACCGTGAATATTGCGCCCGGTCGGCAGAACGTCAGCGGTGTGCAGGATGTCACCGCCCGGCGAAGGCCGGATGAAGCGGCCATCGAGCGCGGCAAGAATAGCGCCGACCTCGTGATCTTCCGACAGGAGCCGGTTGGATTGCGCGAGCGAGTCGAAGAGCTTGCGCGATACATCGTCGATTGCCAGGCCCGATGCCGCCAGGGCCCGCGCAGGCGCCGAGCCGGCCACCAGCAGCTCGATGGATTCGCGCGACGGTGCCGACGCCTCGCTCGATTCGGCCATCGCCAGAAGCATGTCGGTGCGCTCGGATGCGCTCGACGCTTGCCCGGCCACATGCAGGCCGAACGGGATAAGGCTGTATTCGAGTTCGAGGATCTTCTCGCCCAGCGCCAGCACGCGAGCATCGGTGTCGGTCGACCAGATCGGCTCGGCACTGACCAGATCGAGTTCGGCGGCCTGCGACTGGATCAGCGTGGCCAGATCGGTCCGCTTGCGCACGTCTGACGGCGCAAGGCTGCGCCAGGAATCAATCGAGCTCTTGAGCTCGATGAGGCCGCTATAAAGACCGGACTGGGTGATCGGGGGAGTCAGATAACTGATCAGCGTCGCGCCCGAGCGCCGTTTGGCGATCGCGCCTTCCGACGGATTGTTCGAGGCATACAAATAGAGGTTTGGCAGATCATCGATCAGACGGTCAGGCCAGCAGGTGCCAGACATGCCGGCCTGCTTGCCGGGCATGAACTCGAGCGCACCGTGGGTCCCGAAGTGCAGCACCGCGTGGGCTTTGAAATCTTCGCGAAGATAGCGATAGAACGCTGAGAAAGCATGCGTCGGCGCGAGACCCTTTTCAAACAGCAGGCGCATCGGATCGCCTTCGTAGCCGAAGGACGGTTGCACACTCACCAGCACATTGCCAAACTGCTTGCCAAGCACAAAGATCGAATTCCCATTGCTCAGTTGCTGGCCTGGCGCCGGACCCCATTGCGCTTCGATTTCCTTGAGCCAACGCTCGCGTCGCACGTGGTCATCGGCCTTGATCAGGACATGGACGTTGGCATCGGCGCCATGCTGCTCGGCATTGCCCTTGAGGATCGATTCACGCAAGGCATCGACGCTGTCAGGCATGTCGATGGTGTAGCCCTGCGCCTTCATGCCGGCAAGCGTGTTGAAGAGCGACTCGAACACCGCCAGAAACGCTGCCGTACCGATGTTTCCTGCGTTTGGTGGAAAGTTGAACAGCACGATGGCGACCTTGCGCTCGGCGTGTTCGGCGCGGCGCATGGCGATCAGCTTGGACACTCGTGCCGACAGCATGATGGCGCGCTCCGGGCAGGAAGCCATGTCCTGCGCGGTATCGGCTTTGGTGAAGGTGCAGTGGTGGTGGCAGCCGGCGCAGGTCACGCCCTCTGCACCCGGTCGTCCGCCAAAAACCATTGGGCCGGTCGCGCCGTCGAGTTCGGGAATGGCGACCATGATGGTGCTCTCGACTGGCAGCAATCCACGATCTGAACCACCCCACTGATCGAGCGTCTGGAACTCGGCCGGATGGGCAGCGACATAGGGCACATCGAGCGCAGCCAGCACATTTTCGGCCGCCTTGGCATCGTTGTAGGCAGGCCCGCCGACCAGCGAGAAGCCTGAGAGCGACACCATCGCATCGATGGTCGCCTTGCCGTCACGCGTGAAGAATTTGTCGATCGCCGGGCGAGCGTCGAGTCCGGCCGAAAAGGCCGGGATCACCCGAAGGCCACGCGCTTCGAGCGCCGCAATCACGCCATCGTAGTGACCGTGGTTGCCGGACAGCAGATAGGACCGCAGCATCAGCACACCCACCGTGCCCAGGGGCGCTTCGACATTGGCCGGCAGCGGCAGGTCTTCCATGCGCTCGGACATGCGCGACGCCATGCGCGGGTGATAGACACCAAGCTCCGGATAAACCACCGGGGCGGCCGGCTTGGACAAGCCCCGAAGGGGCTTGCGCGGACCGTCGGCGTAACGGTCGACCAGAAAGTGGACCATATTGAACATGTTTTCCTGCGAGCCGCCGAGCCAGTATTGCAGCGACAGGAAATAGCTGCGCACATCCTGCGCGGTTCCCGGGATGAACTTCAGCATCTGCGGAATCCGGCGCAGCATCTTCATCTGCTTTTCGCCGCCGGTTGCTGCCTTGTCCTTGCCGCTGCCGCGCAGTTTCTTGAGCAAGGCCAGCGGCCCCGAAGCCGGCTTGTCCATGTCGAACTTGCCCAGCTTCGTGAGTTTGACGACCTCGCTGGCCGACATGGCGCAGAACATGGCGTCGCAGTGATCGCGTCGCGCCTTGAGCGCGGGAAGAATCGGCAGAAAGTGATCTTCCAGGAAGAGCATGGTCGCGATGACGATATCGCCCTTGGCGATGTCCTCGAGGCAGTGCTCAAGACCGTCGGTCTTGCTGCTCCATTCAGACGCGGCATGCAGGGTCAGATTGAGCCCCGGGATCTGCTGCTTGAGCGACGCGCGAGCGCGATCGACGGCGCTCGCCAGATGCGTGTCCATCGTCACGATGACGACGTTCACCGGCGTCGCCTCAGCGTGCGAAGTGCGATTTTGCATCATAGAGGGTCTCAACCGTGATCAGTGACACGCCGCGCTCAAGGGCATAGCGCTCGGTGTTCTTTCGAGCCTTGCCACGAACAAAAAAAGGAATTTTCTGAAGCTCGGCTCGTGCGTCGCTGTCCCAGACAGCGGCAGCGTTGGGCGTGCTTGTCACCACCTGACTGTCCGATGACGCAGGCGTCAAAGAAATCATTTCGATAACCGGTGACTCGACCGCCTGCGGCGCGGTGTCGTGTTGATCCGTCTCGGTCATCGGCGCAACCGCCGTCGCTGCCACACCGGTGCGGCCGAGATGCGAGGCGGGCGCATTCTCATGAAACTCGAAGTCGCCGCGGAACATTCCCAGCAGGTGCTCTTCGAGGCCCATCATCAGCGGTGCAACCCAGGTGTCAAAGAGCACGTTGGCGCCTTCGAAACCCATCTGCGGCGCATAGCGCGCGGGGAAATCCTGGACATGCACAGGCGCTGAAATCACCGCGCAGGGCAGACCGAGACGCTTGGCGATATGGCGCTCCATCTGGGTGCCGAGCACGAGTTCGGGCTGTGCTGCCGAGACGGCTTCTTCGACTTCGAGGTAGTCGTCAGAAATCAGCGGCTCGACGCCATAAAGCTTCGCGGCTTCACGGATCTCGCGAGCGAACTCGCGGCTGTAGGTTCCCAGACCGACGACGGTAAAGCCCAGCTCCTGCGTCGCGACACGTGCGGCAGCAACCGCGTGCGTCGCATCACCGAAAATGAATACCCGCTTGCCGGTGAGGTAGGTCGAGTCGACCGAGCGTGAATACCAGGTCGCGCGCGATGGCGCGCCGGCCAGCACGCTCGTGGAGTCGACCCCGGCCAGTTCGGCCACTTCACGGATGAAATCGCAGGTCGCGCCAACGCCCAGGGGTACGGACTTGGTCATCGGCTGCTGCAGGTTGCGGGCAAGCCACTGAGCCGCCTGTGCGGCGGTCTCGGGATAGAGCACGACGTTGAAATCGGCATCGCCAAGCCGCACGATATCGGCCGGCGTCGCACCCATCGGGGCCACGACGTTCACATCGATGCCGAGTTGCGCGAGCAGCCCGGTGATTTCGCGGATGTCGTCGCGATGCCGGAAACCTAATGCGGTCGGGCCGAGCAAGTTGCAGCTGGGCCGTTTGCCCTGCGGGCGCTCGGGACGCTTGCCCGGCGCAACCAGATGGCGCACCAGCTGATAGAAAGTCTCGGACGCACCCCAGTTTTCCTTGCGCTGATATGACGGCAGTTCGAGAGCCACTACCGGGATCGGCAGATCGAGCGCTTTGGCCAGACCACCCGGATCATCCTGAATCAGCTCAGCGGTGCACGAGGCACCGACAATCATCGCCTGCGGCGAAAAGCGTTCGTAGGCTTCACGGGCAGCGGTCTTGAAAAGTTCGGCAGTGTCGCCACCCAGATCACGGGCCTGGAAGGTGGTGTAGGTCACCGGTGGGCGCTGAGGCAGTCGCTCGATCATGGTGAACAGCAGATCGGCATAGGTGTCGCCCTGCGGCGCATGCAGGACGTAATGCAGGCCCCGCATCGCGGTCGCGACACGCATTGCACCGACATGCGGCGGGCCTTCATATGTCCAGAGTGCGAGTTGCATGGCGGCGCGCTCAGGCAGCGATCTTCGTGCGTCGATGCAGCGGACGCGAAAAGAGTTCGGCGAGATCGCCGGCCTGGTCGTAACCCTGAATCGGCGTGAAGACCAGCTCGATCGACCACTTGGTGGTCATGCCCTCGGCCTCGAGCGGGTTGGCCAGACCCAATCCACAGACGACGAGATCGGGCTTCAATGCCCTGCAGCGATCGAGCTGACGCTCGACATGCTGGCCTTCGGACAGCGTGATCGAATTCGGCAAAAGCGCCAGATCGCGAGCCAGATGCTGGCGGTGAAGATAGGGTGTGCCGACTTCGGTGAGGTTCATCTTCAGCTCACGCGACAAAAATCGTGCAAGCGGCACTTCAAGCTGCGAATCCGGAAAGAAGAACACGCTGCGGCCCGACAGAAGCGCATGGTGCATCTCGACTGCGCGGCGCGCGCGCGCCTGGCCGGGCGCAACCACCGCGTCGAATTTTTCAGACGGCACATCCCAGGCATCGGCCGCGGCTCGCAACCACTCGGTGGTGCCTTCCTCGCCGATCGGAAACAACGCATCGAGTCGAGTCGCACCGCGCTCTTCGAGCGCACGGGCTGTATCGGCGAGAAACGGTTGAGCCAGCAAAAAGCGGGTGTTGGGTCCGACCTCTGGCATCTTGTTGGCGAACCTGGGCGGGAAAAAGGCCACCGGACCGATGCCCAACTGATCAAACAGTCGTTTGAATTGGTCTTCGACCACATCGGCCAGCGCGCCCACCACGACCAGCGACTTCTGCGATTCGGGCGCCTGGTTCTCAGAAAAAGCAGGTAATGACGGGACCATCGCAGCCAGGCAGGCGTCTTCACCCTGGGTAAAGGTGGTCTCGATGCCGCTGCCGGAATAGTTCAGCACTCGAACCGAAGGCGAGAAGCGCTGCGACAGCCTTTGCGCGGCACGCCCGAGGTCGAGCTTGATGACTTCAGACGGACAGGAGCCGACCAGAAAAAGCAGCTTGATATCGGGACGACGGTCGAGCAGGCGCGTGACCACCCGATCAAGTTCGACATTGGCATCGGCCAGACCAGCCAGATCGCGCTCATCGATGATGGCGGTCGCAAATCGGGGCTCGGCAAAGATCATGACGCCGGCTGCCGACTGGATCAGATGCGCACAGGTGCGCGATCCAACCACCAGAAAGAAGGCATCCTGGATCTTCCGGTGAAGCCAGATGATTCCGGTGAGGCCGCAGAACACTTCGCGCTGCCCGCGTTCGCGCAGCACCGGCTGATCCTGACAGCCAGACGAGTCACGTTGAATGGCGATGACCTGGCTCATGCCGCACTCGCTTCGGCGGTCGACTCGAAGGCGGCGGCATCAAGTGCTGCTGCGCCCAACCGTGCCGCGCGCAACTTGAGCAGGAACTGAATCGCGTTAACGACATAAATGAGGTAGGCGGCCAGCGCGACATACATCTGCTGGCGGGTATCGATTGCGCCGGTCAGCAGGGCATAAAGGTAGTAGGTGTGCAGGGCGATAACGCCCATGCTCACGACGTCTTCCCAGAAAAACGCCGGGGCAAACAGGTATTTCCCGAAGACCACCTTCTCCCAGATGCATCCGGTGACCATGATGGTGTAGAGCGTGATGGTCTTGACGACGATCGAGATCGTTGCGGCGGTTTCGCCCTGACCGGTCAGCAGATAGCGGCACACCAGCCACGTGCTGACGATGAAGACCAGAAACTGAAAAGGGGCCAGCAAACCCTGCACGAGCGTCCACTTGGTGTCGTCGCGGCGCTTGCGTTCTTCTGCCGTATAAAGCGGCGCGCGGCCGGATTTCGGCTGCATTTGCGCGACTTGATCCGCGGTGATGACTTTGGTCCCCATGGATCCAATCTAGCCGCGTCACTGCCGACTGTCAACCTGTCTTGACGTAATCTTCGGCTGACACTAGGATTCAGCCATCGACAATACGACGCTGGTCAGTCCGTCAACAACCGGCCCGCTCAGCGGCGGGTCACCTTGACACCCGGCTGAGCGGGCATGACACTGGGGTAACACTTGCAACAGCGCCGCATTCAGTCCGTTGGTCAAGCCGTTCGGGCCCATGCGTTACCCAAAACAGAGCAGCGTCGACTGCGTCAGAAGGGCTCAAGGC